>CAYUTT010000017.1:0-13455 GCA_964447575.1 uncultured Methyloceanibacter sp. | reverse complement strand
AATAGCGCGTCTCGAAGTGCCCGTAATACTCCGGATAATCCCGCATTACCCGTATGGCGAGAATGGCCATGTCCCGGGCCGTGGTAAGCTGCTCATCGTTCGGCAGGCCAGAGGCGTTGCGGAAGGTGGTGTTTTTCATGCCCATGTTCCGCGCCGTCTGGGTCATCATGCGGCCGAAGTTCTCCTCGGTGCCGCCGAGGTTCTCGGCGATGACGGCGGCCGCGTCGTTGGCGGACTTGGTCACCAGCGCCTTGATGGCATCCTCAACCTTAATGGTCGAACCGGGCTTGAGGCCGAGCTTGGTCGGCGGCCGGCTGGCCGCGGTCTTGGAGACCACGAGGTCGGACTGATAGGTGAGCTTGCCCGCGCGCATATAGGCGAACAGCATATAGAGCGTCATGATCTTGGTGAGGGAGGCCGGCGAACGCAGGACGTCGGCCGATTGGGCGTAGAGCACCTTGTTGGTATTGGCGTCGACGATGATGGCTGCCTTGATCGCGCTGCTGGCGGCTGCCTCGCCGATAGGCGCCAGCGCTGCCCCGAAGCCGAGCACGAGCGCAACGAAAAGGCAGACCAGACGGCGCAGCGGCGCCCAGAAATTGCGCTTAAGACCTTTCACGAACCCCTGAAGGCGATGCCTTCCCCCGTTTGACGACCTGTCCCTCGCGCGCCTCAAATCGCGCGCTCCCATCTGCCCGGCCGCGTTGATCGCCAATCGCGGGCTCAAGGCGAGTGAAGGGGTAAAGGCTAAAATCGGGCTATTGCCAAAGCGTTAAGCGCGGGAACGTCAAACTTTTGTGCAGTGCAAAAATTTACCGTTGACGTTTTTTGTGCAATGCATATATTTGCTTTCGCGTTCGCAGCAAATCCCACCCCATAACCCTATTCTAGAAGAGGGCCAGATGCTCAAAGGTTTCGAAGAGTTCCAGAAAGTAGGCAAAGACGGCTTCGATGCGGCCGTCCGCTCGTTTGGAGAGATGAACAAGGGCTTCCAGGCCATCGCCGCTGAGATGACCGATTACTCCAAGAAGGCGTTCGAGGATTCCACCCGCGCTTTCGAGCAGCTGGTCGGCGCCAAGTCGGTCGAGCAGGCCATCGAGATTCAGTCCCAGTACGCGAAGAAGGCCTATGACACCTACATGGCCGAGATGTCCAAGATCGGCGAGATGTATGTCGGCCTGGCCAAGGATGCCTATAAGCCGGTAGAGGCTGCGATGACCAAAAAGGCTGTGTAGCGCTGTAGCGCGCTCCACCTTTCCATCGTCGAAAAGGCCCGGGCATGTCCCGGGTCTTTTTTTTTGCCGTTTTCCTGTCGGCAACTCGTCCTATGCTAAGCCTGAGGCATCTGGTCGATTTGCGAGGCTCGGCATAGCCAAGCTAGAATGGACGTAGGATGGTCAATAGCGAACGAGCGGTTGCTCTCCCTTGGAAGATGCGAGACGCGACGCCACATAGAGGCTGACGATGGCGCGAAACGGCGACACTCGCCGGGGCGACGACACCGGCACCCACATCATCACCAAGACACGGCCGAAGACCAAGCGGCCGAGCCTCTACAAGGTGCTGCTCCTGAACGACGACTACACGCCGATGGATTTCGTCGTGTACGTGCTTGAGCGCTTTTTCAACAAGCCCCCTGAAGAGGCGACCCGTATCATGCTCCACGTGCACCAGAAAGGCGTGGGTATCTGCGGGGTCTACACTTACGAGGTGGCCGAGACTAAGGTAGCGCAGGTGACGAGCTTTTCCCGCCAGCACGAGCATCCGCTACAGTGCACGATGGAGAAAGAGTAGGACTTCAGTGGCTTCGTTTTCGACCAGTCTCGAGCAGGCTTTGCGGCGCGCTCTGCAATACGCGAACGAGCGCAGCCATGAATACGCGACGCTTGAGCATCTGCTGCTGTCGCTGATCGACGACCGCGATGCGGCCGCGGTGATGCGTGCCTGCGACGTGGATCTGGACCTGCTACGCGACAAGCTGACCAGCTATATCGACAACGAGCTTTCGGGCCTCGTGCTCGACACCCATGGCGATGCCCAGCCGACCGCCGGCTTCCAACGGGTGATCCACAGAGCAGTGGCCCATGTGCAGTCGTCAGGCCGCGAGGAAGTGACCGGGGCCAACGTCCTCGTCGCGATCTTTGCCGAGCGGGAGAGCCACGCGGCGTTCTTCCTGCAAGAGCAGCACATGACCCGCTTCGACGCGGTCAACTATATCAGCCACGGCATTGCCAAGCGCGGCGGCATGTCCGAGCCGCGGACGGTGCGCGGCGTCGACGACGACGCGGCGACCGTCGAGGGCGGCGAGGACAAGAAGCGCGGCGCCGATGCGCTGGAGGTATACTGCGTCAACCTGAATCAGAAGGCGCGCTCAGGCCGTATCGATCCGCTGATCGGGCGCGGGCCTGAGATCCAGCGCACCATCCAGGTCCTGTGCCGCCGCCAGAAGAACAACCCGCTGTTCGTCGGCGATCCGGGCGTGGGCAAGACGGCCATCGCCGAAGGCCTCGCACGCCGTATCGTCATGGGCGACGTGCCGGATGTCCTGATGGACTCCACCATCTTCCAGCTCGACATGGGCGCGCTGCTCGCCGGCACCCGCTATCGCGGCGACTTTGAGGAGCGGCTGAAGGCCGTGATGCGCGAGATCGAGGCTTTCCCCGGTGCCATCATGTTCATCGACGAGATCCACACGGTGATCGGAGCAGGGGCCACCTCGGGCGGCGCCATGGATGCCTCCAACCTATTGAAGCCCGCGCTCCAATCGGGGTCGCTCCGCTGCATCGGCTCGACCACGTACAAGGAGTACCGCCAGCATTTCGAGAAAGACCGGGCGCTGGTGCGACGGTTCCAGAAGATCGACGTGAACGAGCCGTCGGTGCCGGACGCCATCGAGATCCTCAAGGGCCTCAAGCCCTATTTCGAGGACTTCCACCGGGTCCGCTATACGAATCAGGCGATCAAGTCGGCGGTCGAGCTGTCGGCGAAGTACATCCACGACCGGAAGCTCCCGGACAAGGCGATCGACGTCATCGACGAGACGGGCGCCTCGCAGATGCTGGTGCCGGAGCGCCAGCGGCGCAAGACCATCGGCGTCAAGGAGGTGGAATCCACCATCGCCACCATGGCGCGGATCCCGCCGAAGACCATCTCGAAGACCGATGCCGAGGTGTTGCGCGCCATAGACCAGGATTTGAAGCGCGTCGTGTTCGGCCAGGACAAGGCCATCGAGGCGCTCGCCGCTGCGATCAAGCTGTCGCGCGCGGGCTTGCGCGAACCTGGCAAGCCCATCGGCTGCTACATGTTTTCCGGGCCCACGGGCGTCGGCAAGACCGAGGTCGCCCGCCAGCTCTCCACGCTGCTCGGCGTGGAGCTGCTGCGCTTCGACATGAGCGAGTATATGGAGCGGCACACCGTATCGCGGCTGATCGGCGCGCCTCCGGGCTATGTGGGCTTCGACCAGGGCGGGCTGCTGACAGACGGTGTCGACCAGCATCCGCACTGCGTGCTGTTGCTCGACGAGATCGAGAAGGCGCATCCGGACCTGTTCAACATCCTGTTGCAGGTGATGGATCACGGCAAGCTGACCGACCATAACGGCAAGCATGTCGACTTCCAGAACGTGATCCTGATCATGACCACGAACGCGGGCGCGACCGACCTTGCGAAGGCCGCGATCGGCTTCAACCGGTCCAAGCGCGAGGGCGACGACGAAGAGGCGATCAATCGCCTGTTCTCGCCGGAGTTCCGCAACCGCCTCGATGCCGTGATCGCCTTTGGCAGCCTCCCGCCAGAGGTTATCTCCAAGGTGGTCGAAAAGTTCGTGTTCCAGCTCGAGGCGCAGCTTGGCGACCGCAATGTCACCATCGAGCTTACGCCGGAGGCGAATACCTGGCTTGCCGAGCGCGGCTACGACGAGAAGTTCGGCGCACGGCCGCTCGCGCGTGTCATTCAGGAGCACATCAAGAAGCCCCTGGCCGAGGAGATCCTGTTCGGCGCGCTGAAGGATGGCGGCACGGTGCGCGTGCTCGTCGAGGAGAAGGACGGCGAGAAGGGGCTCGGCTTCGAGTACATCAAGGCCGACGCGCCGGTGAAGCCGCGCGACGAGGACACCGAGCCCGGCGATGCCGGCAAGGACGCCAAGCCGCGGGCCAAACGGGCGCGCAAGCCCCGCGCCGCCAAGACCGCCGGCCCGAGCCTCGTGCCCAAGGTGCCTCTCGGCGAGCGCTAGGCGGCCAGCGTCCTCCGGATTTTGTCTGCCGTGGCGGCGAGCTCGCCCTGATCGGCCATGTCGCCGGCGTGGGGCTTGACGGCCACGCCTTCCTTGATCGGCACGATGTGGACGTGGAGGTGGAACACGGTCTGTCCCGCCGCCGCGCCGTTGAACTGCTGGATCAGCACGCCGTCGGCCCCGACCGCCGCCTTGATCTGGGGCGCGAGCTTTTGCACCACAGCCATGAGCTTGGCCAAGCCTTCCGGCGAGATGCCGAACAGGTCCGGTGCGCTTTCCTTGGTGATGACGAGGGCATGGCCCTCGGTCCGCGGCATGATGTCGAGGAAGGCGAGGGTATCCTCGTCCTCGTAGATCTTGTGGCAGGGGATCTCGCCCTTCAGGATCTTGGCGAAGATGTTGTCGGGATCGTAAGCCGCCATGGGTCTTTCGTCTCCTTCCCGCGCATTTTTCGGAATCATTTCGATTCCTTAGAGGGTCGAGGTCAACCGGTTAAGGAGGAAATTGAGGGAACGATTGCCTTGCTCGACCCATTGATTCCCATCAAGGTTCAAGGGTTGCCGCTCGGGTAGCCAATAAGAGGGAACGCAACCGCCTTCGCCCCAGTCCCTGCACGCAAGGAGGATCCTCATGTCCATGCTGAAAGTCATCGAAGTTCTGGCCGAATCCGACAAGAGTTGGGAGGACGCGGCGCAGTTTGCCGTCGACAAGGCGAATAAAAGCGTCCGCAACGTCCGCTCGATCTACATCAAGAACTTCCAGGCTGAGGTCGAAAGCGGCAAGATCAAGAAATACCGCATCAACGCCAAGATCTCCTTCGTGCTCGAATAGAAGCGCGGGCCTACTCGCGGTCGCGCCGATAGGGCGACTCCTCGGTGAGGAGCGCGGCCTCGTGCGCGACCGCGCGCCGCTCGCGGACGAGATAGTCGTCGACGGCGCGGGCGAGGCCGGGATCGGCGATGTAATGGGCGCTGTAGGTCTCGGTTGGCAGGTAGCCGCGGGCGAGCTTGTGGGCGCCTTGCGCGCCGGCCTCGACGCGGGCTAGCCGATGCGCGATCGCATAGTCGATGGCCTGGTAGTAGCAGACCTCGAAATGCAGGTAGTCGCGCAGCTCCGTCGCGCCCCAATAGCGCCCATAAAGCGTGTCGGCGCCTATGACGTTGAGCGCGCCGGCGATGTAGCGGCCGCCGCGCTTGGCGAACACGAGCAGAAGCTCGTCGGCCATGCTTTGCCCAAGCAGGCTGAAGCAGTCGCGTGTGAGATAGGGCGTGCCCCATTTGCGCGAGCCGGTGTTCATGTAGAACGCGAAGAAGGCGTCCCAATGAGCCTCGGTCAGGTCGCGGCCCGTGACCCATTCGATCTCGATGCCATCGTCGAGCGCCGCGCGTCGCTCCTTGCGGATCGTCTTGCGTTTCCGCGATGAGAGCGCGGCGAGGAAATCGTCGAAGCTCTCGTAGCCCTCGTTCGGCCAGTGGAACTGCTGATCGGTGCGTTGCAGATAGCCGAGCCGTCCGGCGAGCTGCCACTCGTCGCGGGTCATGAAGGTGATGTGGAACGAGGAGACGCCGAGCTCCTCGGTGAGCGCGCGGCCTGCTTCCAGAAGGATGGCTTGACGTTCGACGGTGCTCTCGCAGGCGCGGGCGAGGAGCCGAGGGCCGCTCACGGGCGTGAATGGGACCGAGACCTGGAGCTTCGGATAATAGCGTCCGCCGGCCCGCATATAGGCTTCCGCCCAGCCGTGGTCGAACACGTACTCGCCTTGGGAGTGCGATTTCAGATAGCAGGGCGCGCAGGCGAGCAGGCGGCCTGTCTCGTCCTCGTAGAGCAGGTGCTGGGGCAGCCAGCCGGCCTCTCTCGCGGCGGCGCCACTCTCCTCCAGCGTGCTCAAAAATGCATGTGAAACGAAGGGGTTAGGCGGGCGAATTGCGGGCGAGTCCAGCGCGCTGCCACTCGCCGCGCAAGCGTCCCAGTCGCCTTGAGGCACGTCGGCGATGCGCGGCGCCACGCGCACCACCACCTTGGACTCGGCCCGCGCCGTGTCCCAGTCCGCCGGAGCTTTGTCGATGTCGCCCATGCTGGCCTAAGGCTCGATTCCTTCGAAGATCATGGCATCCGCATAGCGAAGCGCGCGCTCGCGCTCGGCGCCGGTCCGTACCGTCCAGGCGAGGAGCGGCAGGCCGAACAGCGCTTTTGCGATCAGCGGCGCGAGCGCCGGCAGCGCCGCGATATCGTAAGCGACGAAGTGAGGCCAGGCGAAGGCGGATGTGAGGAGATGACGCATCAGGAACCGCTCCCGCACGGTGAGGTTCGGATAGCGGCGCGGGTCGAACCGGCAGGCGACCAGCCCGCGCGGCAGGCCGGGAGCCGCCTTGCGGAAGGCCTCGACGGAATACGGATCGAACGACATCACCGCGACCGGTCCTTTGTAGGACGCAAGCTCCGCAGCGATGTTCGCTTCGAACTTGCCATCTCTGCGCCAAGTGCTTTTCACCTCGAGCACAAGCGGAACATAGCCGCCGACACGCTCGAGCAGATCGGGAAGGGAAAGGATGTGGTCTGTGCTGCCCTTGAAGGGGATGGCGCGCAGGGACTCCACGCTGCGTTCCGCGACGGGCCCGGTCTCGCCGGTGAGGCGATCGAGCGAGTCGTCGTGGAAAACGACCGGCCTGTCGTCCGCCGCGCATTGCAGGTCGACCTCGATGGCGTAGCCCTTGCCCATGGCGGCGGTGACGGCGGACGCGCTGTTCTCGATGATGCCCCGCGCGGGATCGTGGAGCCCCCGGTGGGCGATCGGCCGCCTCAGCCAGTATAGTTCGCCCATGAAGGATCCCCTGTTCCGGGGCTAGTCTATGGCAAAAACGGCATCGACCTCGACGGCGGCATTCAAGGGGAGACTCGAGCAGCCGACGGCGATCCGCGTATGCCGCCCTTTGTCGCCGAGAACGTCCACCATCAGGTCGGAGGCGCCGTTGATCACTTTGGGGTGGTCGGCAAAGCCGGGCGCGGCATTGACGAAGCCGTTGAGGCGGATGAGCTGCACGATGCGGTCGAGGTCGCCCAGCGCCGCCTTGGCCTGGGCAAGGATATTCAAGGCACAGAGCCGCGCCGCCTCCTGGCCGTCGGGGATCGCGACGGCGTCGCCGAGCCTGCCGGTTACCGCAATCCCGCCATCCTTCATCGGCAATTGTCCGGAGACAATGAGCTGTCCGTCGAGATGGATAAAGGGAACATAGCTGCCGATCGCAGCTTTGGCCTCGGGAAGCACGAGATCGAGAGCCTTCAGTCTTGCTTCAATGTTGCCTGCCATGCTTCCGTCCTCCGGCGAAGTTCTTCCGACCATTGAGCAAATTGCGCCATCCTGCAACCAGTCCAACGGTTTCTGCCCTGAATGCGGGCTCTTGTGGCCCTTGGCGGTTGATGCCAAGAATCGGCGGTCCGCCCACTTGCGGGTGCCTGAAAGGAGTGAGGCGAGGAATGATAAGAGCGAGTTTTGCGTCCCGGCCACTGGCCATTTGTGCCGCGGTGCTCGGCTTGGCCTGCGCGGTGCCCCATCAGGCCTTGGCGTTTGTTGCGGCCAAGCTTGCCCCGCATCGCGCCATCTACGAGATGACCCTCGACGAAGCGCGATCCGCGTCTGGCATCACGGGCATCGATGGGCGCATGGTCTTCGAGTTCACCGGCTCGCCCTGCGATGGGTATTCGCTCAACATGCGCATGGTGACCCAGATGACCGACTCCCAGGGCCAGACCAGCCTGACCGATCTCCGGTCTTCGACCTGGGAGCAGGGCGACGGACAGAAATTCCGGTTTCAGTCGGCGCAATATTTGAACGATAAGCTCGGAGACGTCACGATGGGACGGGCGACGCGCGCGGCGCCGAACGAGCCGCTCCAGGTCAAGCTCAGCCAGCCCGCGCGCGCCGAGCTCGATGTGAACGGCCCGGTGTTCTTTCCGACGCAGCACAGCATCGCACTGATCGAGAAGGCGCTGGAGGGAAAGAGCTTGTTTCAGGCCAGGATCTACGACGGCTCTGAAAAGGGGCGGAAGGTGTACGAGACGACAGCCTTCATTGGCAAAGTCGTCAAACCCGGCGCGGAGCAAGGAAAGCTCGAAACGGCCGCCAAGGAAAAGAAGCTGGGTGAGCTTCCCTCTTGGCCCGTGTCGATCGGGTATTTCGAGTCCACGGACGGCGACCTTACGCCCAGTTATCAGATCGACTTTCGACTCTACGAGAATGGCGTGAGCCGCGAGCTCCTGATCGACTACGGCGACTTCTCCATCCATGGCTCGCTGAGCTCGCTCGAGTATCTTCAAGCCAAAGAGTGCCGGTAGCGCCACGGGCAGGGGCCGGCCCTCGAGCCGGCTGGCCCGGCATGCCGGCGGCGACGCCCTGACCGGCCGAAATGCCACGATTTCCGGGCCTTTCTAGCGCTGCTCTAAAGGGTTTGGTTACCGGTTTGCGGCGACACTCCCGCCCCAAGGGGGGAACCGCATGTTCTGGAGGGTCAGGTCGGCTCCGACTGCCATGGCGTATTATGACCAGATCGTCGATCATGGACGGACCGAATCGTCGGGGCCGAGACCAATGACCAAGACCGTCTTGATTGTCGAGGACAACGAGCTGAACATGAAGCTGTTTCACGACCTCCTCGACGCGCACGGCTATCGGACGCTCCAGACGCGCAACGGCATCGAGGCGCTGGAGCTCGCCCGCGAGCATCATCCCGATCTCATTCTGATGGACATTCAGTTGCCCGAAGTGTCGGGTCTCGAAGTGACGAAGTGGCTGAAGGAAGACGACCACCTGCGCGAGATTCCCGTGGTCGCCGTAACGGCATTTGCCATGAAAGGCGACGAGGAGCGCATCCGCGAAGGCGGTTGCGAGGCCTATATCTCCAAGCCGATCTCCGTGACGATGTTCCTTGACACCGTCAAGCATTTCATCGGCGAAGCACGGTAGGCCGGAATGACAGCGCGCGTTCTTGTGGTCGACGATGTCGAAGCCAATGTGAAGCTGCTCGAAGCGCGGCTCACTGCCGAGTATTTCGAAGCCCGCACGGCGCATAACGGTCCGGAAGCACTGCAGATCTGCACCCGCGAGGGAACGGATGTCGTTCTACTCGACGTGATGATGCCGGGCATGGACGGATTCGAGGTCTGCCGTAGGCTCAAGTCCGAACCCCGAACCCAGCATGTTCCCGTGATCATGGTGACGGCGCTGGATCAGCCCGCTGATCGTGTCAGGGGACTTGAAGCTGGTGCCGACGATTTTCTGACGAAGCCGGTCGACGATCTTGCGCTCATTACGCGAGTCAAGAATTTGGCACGGCTCAAACTCTTGACGGACGAGATGCTGATGCGCGCCTCGACCGAAGAGCAGATGGGCTTCGCCGCCACCATAGGGGCGAGACTTGAGGAAGCGGGCCGCGACGGACGCATCATGCTGGTCGAGGACCGGGAAGGTTCAGCAGAACGCATTGTCGCCGCGCTCCAAACCGAGCAGCACGTGGAGCGCGAGGCGGATTCCGGCCATGCTCTGCTCCATGTCGCCGACGGCAATTTCGATCTCGTGATTGTCAGTCTCAACCTGGAGAACGCCGACGGCTTGCGGCTTTGCTCGCAGATCCGGTCCCTCGACCGCACGCGGCATCTGCCCATCATGATCATCGTCGAGCCCGGAGAGGAATCGCGCCTCCTGAGAGGGCTCGATATGGGCGTGAACGACTATATCGTACGGCCCGTGGACCCCAACGAGCTGCTGGCCCGCGTGCGCACCCAGATCAAACGCAAACGCTACACCGACCAGCTTCGCACCAGGCTCGAAGAAACCGTCGAGATGGCAGTCCTCGATCCGCTCACGGCCCTGCACAATCGCCGCTACATGACGAGCCATCTGAAGACTTTGTTCGAGGAGTCGGCGCAACGTGGCAAGCCGCTTTCGGTGCTCGTGCTGGATATCGATCACTTCAAAGCGATCAACGACAACCATGGCCATGCCGCGGGCGATTCCGTGCTGCGTGAATTCGCCATCCGGCTCCGGCGCAACATCCGCGGGATCGACTTGGCCTGCCGGCTCGGCGGAGAGGAGTTCGTCGTGGTGATGCCGGACACGGATCTCACCAAGGCCTATCTGGTCGGCGAGCGCTTGCGGCAATGCATCGCCACGGCGCCGTTCTTCGCCGGGGAGGGCGCTGGGAACGTCGATGTCACAGCAAGCGTTGGCGTGGCCGCACTCGAGTTCCCGGACGACACGCCTGAGATCATCATGAAGCGAGCCGACCAAGCCCTCTATTGCGCCAAGCGAGACGGGCGGAACCGGGTGGTCGCCGACGCCGCGTAGTGCTGCGGCCACGCTTCCGGCACCGTGCCTTGGAGCGGCCAATGGCCCACGCCAGCGAATCACTCTCGCCCAAGCGTGTCCCAGGCCGCCTTGGAAACAGCTAATCCCTTCCGTTTGCGCGTTTACCTGGTTACTGAGGCACTATGCTTAAGGCTTTACAATGCCTTATATTTTGTCATATTAAGCACAAGGCGACGATTGATTTCACTCCTTCGTCTGTCGTATCTATGATTTGACTCAAGTTCTGCTGAATTGGCGTGGGAGGCGACAAAGGTGACGGGGCAGCCGCGGATTCGCTGGCGCACGCTTCCTAGTCTTCGTCCTTCCAGACCAGAATAACCCTACGGAATGCTCAGGTCCGCCGCATCTCCTGGGTCCGTGGGGTTCGGCCGGCCGGAGCGCGGTTGAGTGGCCTCCTCGTTAGCGCCGCGTTTCGGCCGGCCACCTAATCCATGAAGCTACCGGTTTCCCGGTTTCTCTGCGATTTGTGATGTGCTGGGGCGCCTCGATAGGCGCGGATCGGCGCCCCGCCTCGCGTTTCGGCGACAGGGCGGGTCCAAGCGGCTGGGAGCGGTGAGCCCCGACGGCGCCTACCTGATCTTGGCTTCCTTGAACTCGACGTGCTTGCGTGCGACCGGGTCGTACTTCTTGAAGACGAGCTTCTCGGTCTGATTGCGCGGGTTCTTCTTGGTCACGTAGTAGTAGCCCGTACCGGCGCTACTCACGAGCTTGATCTTCTGGGTGACGGGCTTTGCCATGACGTCCTCGGGTAAACTCTGAGCTTGGAATTTACGCGAAACCTAATCGGTCGCGGGCGGAAGTCAAGCCGACGGAGGGGCCAGGCTGTCGCCGATCTCCTCCTTGGCCTCGGGATCGAAGCCATGCATCAGGAGCGCCCATTGCAGGGCGATCAGGCTGCCCTTGACCGGGGCCAGGACGACCATGGCCAGGATGACCGTGAGCGGGAGCCAAAGCGCCGCGTGCAGCCACAGGGGGGGCCGGTAGGCCATCTCTACGGCAAGCACCAGGCTCACCACCACGTGGCCCACGATGACGATGGTGAAGTAGGGCGGCGCGTCGTCCGCACGCTGATGATGCAGCGCCTCCCCGCAATGCGGGCAGTTGTCGGACACTTTCAGGTAGCGGTGGAACATCTTGCCGACGCCGCAGGCGGGACATTTGAGCCATGCACCCCGCAGCAGCGCCTGGAGGAGGGGCCGGGGCCCCGTCAAACGGCCGTCCTGCTGATGCGCGTGCCCCGGCGCCATACTGTTCTGCATCGCTCCCATCCCTTTCAAGGCTCAGCGGCGCTTCCTGGGCTTTCCGCCGGCTCTGCGGGGTCTGCTGCCGCGTCCACTGCCTGTGGCCGAAGGGCGTCCTTTGGGGCCCCGCCCGCCTGGACGCCCCGGTCTGATATCGATCTTGCGGCCCTCGCTCAACATGTCAAATCGTAGCGCCCCAGCGGTCGGGATTGCCTCGACCAGGCGCACCTCGACGGGGTCGCCGAGCTGATAGGCGAGCCCGGTGTCCTCGCCCACCAGCGCCCGGCGGACCTCGTCATGGTAGAAATACTCATGGCCGATGCCGGAAGCCGGCACGAAGCCGTCAGCGCCTGTCTCCATCAGGCGCACGAACAGGCCCGTCCGTACCAGGCCCGAGACGCGCGCCTTGAAGCTCGCGCCGATGCGGTCGGCGAGATAGGCGGCAATGAGGCGGTCGGTGGTGTCCCGCTCGGCGGCCATGGCCCGGCGCTCGGTATCGGAGATCGCGGTCGCGACCTCCTCCAATTCAGACATCTCGCTGTCGGTCAGGCCGCCTGCGCCCATGTCGAGCGCGCGGATCAGGGCGCGGTGCACCACGAGGTCCGCATAGCGGCGGATCGGCGAGGTGAAGTGGGCGTAGCGGCGCAGGTTGAGCCCGAAATGCCCGAAATTGTTGGGGCTGTACTCGGCCTGCGATTGGGTCCTGAGGACAACTTCCCCGACAAGGTCGGCGGTCGGCGTGGCGCGGGTGTCCGCGAGAATGCGGTTGAACTGGGCGGGCTTCAGCGTGCCGGCCTTGGGCAGCCTTAGGCCTATGGTCGTCAGGAACTCGCCGAGGGCCGCGAGCTTCTCCTTCGAGGGTGCGTCGTGAACGCGATAGATCAGGGGTGAGCGCTTCGCTTCGAGAGTCTCGGCGGCGGCGACGTTGGCCGCGATCATGAACTCTTCGATCAGGCGGTGGGCGTCGAGGCGGGGCGGAGTCGCAACGCCCCGCACCTTGCCCTTGTCGTCGAGCAGGATCTTGCGTTCCGGCAGATCGAGATCGAGCGGCGCGCGGTCCGTGCGCGCCTGCACAAGGCTCGCGTACGCGCCCCAGAGCGGGCGCAGCACGGTGTCGAGCAGGGGGCCCGTCATCTCGTCGGTGCGGCCATCGATCGCGCTCTGTGCCTGCTCGTAGCTCAGGCTCGCGGCGGAGCGCATCAAGCCGCGGAAGAAGCGGTGGCCGAGCTTGCGGCCGTCCTTATCGAAAGTCATGCGCACGGCGAGGCAAGGGCGCGCCTCGCCTTCCTTCAACGAGCAGAGATCGTTGGAGATGCGCTCGGGCAGCATCGGCACGACGCGGTCGGGAAAGTAGACCGAGTTGCCGCGCTTGCGCGCCTCCTTGTCGAGCGCGCTGCCGGGAGTCACGTAGTGGGCGACGTCGGCGATGGCGACCATGACCACCCAGCCGCCGCGGTTCTTCGAATTGGGATCGGGCTCGGCCCAGACCGCATCGTCGTGATCGCGCGCGTCCGACGGATCGATAGTGACGAGTGGGACCTGCCGCAAGTCTTCGCGGCGCCCCAGCTCGACCTCTTTTGCCGCATTGGCCTCGGACAGCACCACGGGCGGGAAGACATCGG
>CAYUTT010000016.1:0-13580 GCA_964447575.1 uncultured Methyloceanibacter sp. | reverse complement strand
CTCAAGACTCCAGCGAAGGTCCGAAAAGCGCTGGACCCAAGGGCAAAGAGAGCGCTGGCCCGAAGGCTGCTGGCGAAAGCGGTCCCAAGGACGACGGCCCGAAGGGCAAAGAAAGCCCCGGTCCGAAGGCTGCCGGGGGCGACGGTCCGAAGGGTGCTGGCCCTAAGGGCGCAGAGGACCCCGGTCCGAAAGCCGCCAGCGACGGCGGTCCGAAGGCTGCTGGCCCTAAGGGCGCAGAGCGCCCCGGCCTCAAGGCTTCCGGTGACGGCGGTCCCAAAGGCAACGCCCCGAAGGGGGCAGACAGCCCCGGTCCGAAGGCTGCGGGCGATGGCGGTCCGAAAGGCAAAGGGCCGGGAGACGGCGGGGCCAAAGGCCGGCAGAGCGCCATGCCGGACGGACCCTCTGGCGCCAAACCAAGCGGCTCCAGCGGGCCCGGCAAGGGTCCTAAAGGCGCCGGCTCAAGCGGTCCCGAGGCCCCGACGACAGGCGCGAGCGAGGCCGAGTCCAAGGGTCCGCCCAAGAAGCCCGAGGCCAGCAAGGCCAGATCGGGGACGCCTAAGGCAGCCGAGACGCCCAAGCCGCGTCCCGAAGCAAAGCCCCGGAAGGAGAGCGCCAAGCCGCGACCCCCCAAACCGGATGCGCAGCCAACGGCGCAGAAAGGTCCGGCTCCCGCTGAGACGCAGGCGCGAGGCGGCCCACAAAAGAAGAGCAAGCAGGCCGACACGCGGAAGGGCAAGCCCGAGAAGGAAGCGAACTGAGCTTTAGCCTTCTTGAGCCTTGAGCTCGGCGCGGAAGGCGCTTGCGGGATAAGTGCCGAGCAGGGTCACCTCGCTCGTGAAGAAGCCGAGCTCCTCCATGGCGAGCCGCACGCGGCGCTCACCTGGGTGACCCTCGATGTCGGCATAGAACATGGTGGCGTTGAACGAACCTTCGAGCTGATAGGATTCGAGCTTGGTCATGTTCACCCCGTTGGTGGCGAAGCCGCCGAGGGCCTTGTAGAGCGCGGCGGGGACGTTGCGGACGCGGAACACGAAGGTGGTGATGACGGGCCCGTCCGCGGCCTTGGTCTTGACCGGCTTGGCGGCGAGCACGACGAAGCGCGTGGTGTTGTGAGCCGCGTCCTCGATGTCCTTCTTGGCGACACGCAAGCCATAGATCTCGGCGGCAAGACTGGAGGCGATGGCGGCGCGGCTCGGATCGCCGGCCTCGCGCACATGGCGGGCGGCGCCCGCCGTGTCGGCCTCGGTGACGGGCGTGAGCTTCAAGGCGGCAATGACTTTCCGGCACTGGCCGAGCGCCATGATGTGGCTGTGCACGGTCTTGAGCCCGGCGAGCTTGGTGCCGTGCAGCGTCAGCAATTGATGGCGCACGCGCTCGAAATGCTCGGCGACGATGTAAAGGCCCGAATCGGGGAGAAGATGGTGTATGTCGGCGACGCGCCCCGCCACCGAGTTCTCGATGGGGATCATGGCGAGCTTCGCCTTGCCGTTCTTCACCGCGGCGAGCGCATCCTCGAAGGTCGCGCACGGCAACGCCTCCATGTCCGGATAGGCGTCGCGCGCGGCCAAGTGCGAGTTGGCGCCGGGTTCGCCCTGAAAGGCGATTCTGTTCAAGCGCGATCTGGCCATCGTCTTTGTGTTGGGATGCGGGCGAACTCTATCGGGCTTCGAGTATTTCGCGCGCCCGCGCAAGGTCGGCCGGAGTATCGACACCGAGCGGGACAGTGTCAACGAGGCTGACATTGATGCGCATGCCGGCTTCGAGCGCGCGGAGCTGCTCGAGCTTCTCGCGCGTCTCCAGCGGCGACGGCGGCAGCGACACGAAGCGTTCCAGGGCTGCCCGGCGATAAGCATAGATGCCGATGTGATGATAGAGCGGGCCGTCGCCATAAGGGGCGGTGGCGCGGGTGAAGTAGAGCGCCCTTAGGATGCCGCCGCGGCCGAGCGGGGAGCCGATGACCTTCACCACGTTCGGGTCGGTCCGTTCCTCCTCGCGAACGATCTCAGCGGCGATGGTGCCGATGTCCGCCTGGCCTTCCTGGAGCGCGGCGATACAGGCGCGCACGAGGCCGGGATCGAGGGTCGGCAAATCGCCCTGAAGATTGACGATCGTCTCGACGGAGCGGTCCGGATCGAAGAGCCGGAGCGCCTCGTAGATGCGGTCCGAACCGCTGGCATGGTCGGGCCGCGTCAGCACCGCTTCGCCGCCCGCAGCCGCCACGGCATCGCCTATCGCGGCGGCGTCCGTGGCGACGAGAACGGGGCCGCAATCGGCCTCCATCGCCCGTCGCCAGACATGAACGATCATCGGCTCGCCGGCGATTTCGGCCATGGGTTTGTCGGGCAGTCTTGTCGCGGTCAAGCGCGCCGGGATGACGATAAGGGAATTAGTCATGATTTTCCGTTGGTTAGCTCGGGAAGAAATCCTAGGCCGCGGCCGGGTGCGCGGCAATTCTCTGAGTTGCAACAGCCCGCTCCCCCTTATAGTCTCTCGCCGCGTTGCAAGAGCTACAGAGAAGTAGCCTCTTCCTGCCGGGGGGACATCCAATATGAAGTATTACTACCTGAACAAGATTGCCATGGCGGTGCTCGTGGCGCTCCTGTTGTTCTTTGGCACCAGAACCATCATCGACATCGCCTATCAGGAGCACCCGCCGGAGAAACCCGGCATGGAGGTGGCCGGCGACGAGACCGCCACGGACGAGAAACCCGCCGAGGAAGAGCCTGGCGTTTCGGAGACGATTGCGCTCCTTGCGACGGCAGACCCAGCCCAGGGCGAGGCTGACGCCGGACTCTGCAAGGTGTGCCATAGCTTCGACCAGGGCGGGCCGACGATGATTGGCCCCAATCTCTACAACACCGTGGGCCTTAAGATCGCGGGGCACGAGGGCTTCAACTACAGCCCCGCGCTCAAGGCTAAGGAAGGCGAATGGACCTACGAGAATCTCGATGCGTGGCTCGCCAGTCCGCAAACCTTCGCACCGGGGACGAGCATGGCCTTTCCCGGCATTCCGGACCCCAAGAAGCGCGCCGACATGATCGCCTTCCTGCGCTCCAAGACGGAGAACCCGCCGCCCTTGCCTGAGGTCGCCCCTGCGGCCGAGGAGCCTGCAGCCGAAGAGCCCGAAGCCGAAGAGGAACCTGCGGCCGAGGAGCCTGCCGAAGAGGAACCTGCCGCAGAGGAAGAGCCGGCAGCCGAAGAGCCGGCAGCCGAAGAGCCCGCTGCCGAGGAGCCCGCCGAAGAGGAACCGGCGGCTGAGGAGCCCGCTGCGGAGGAACCTGCCGAAGAGGAGCCTGCCGCCGAGGAAGAGTCTGCGGAGGAGACCATCGTGGTTCCGCCCACTGTCTCCGAAGACGCCCCGACCGAGCCGCATCAAGGCGAGGGGCCGTCCCCGAACCAGCCGCAGCCGGTCTATCCCGAGGACGAGCCGGACGAGGCGGACACTGACCAGCCGGACACGGACGACGACAGCTCCGAGTCGATGGCGCCGTCCGAGGACAGCGCTCCGTCTTCGCAGCCGCAGCCGGTCTATCCGGACGGCCCGCCGGACGGGCTATAGTCCCACCATCCTACGCATCGAAAAGGCCTCCCCCGGGAGGCCTTTTTCATTGGTTGGCAGGGCCCGCGGGCCCGCGACATGACCGATAATTCATTTGGTCGCGAAGGCGGCCATGCTAGCTTTCTCTTGCGTTTTGGCGCCTTTGGCGCGCCTTGCGGTGCAATTCCACTCAGCAGGAGCCCTTAGCCGTTCATGACCTTGCTTCGCCTCGCCCTCGCCGCCGCGTTGAGCGGCCTTCTTCTTGGTTCGGCAAACGCCGAAGACACCCGCCATCACGCCCTCTCGCTGATTGGCGAGCCGAAATATCCCGCCGATTTCACCCATTTCAACTACGTGAACCCGGACGCCCCCAAAGGCGGCACGGCGCGGCTTGCCGGCATCGGCGGCTTCGACAGTCTCAATCCCGTGCTCTATCGCGGCGAGAGCGCCGCGGGCCTGGGGTTCGTCTATGAGAACCTGATGAGCGACAGCATCGACGAGCCCTCGACCTCGTACGGGCTGATCGCCGAATGGGCGTCCTACCCGGACGATTATTCCTCCGTGACCTTCAAGCTCCGCGACGAGGCGCGCTGGCATGACGGCACGCCAATTACGCCGGAGGACGTGATCTATAGCCTCGATGTCAACAAGGCGGCGAACCCGCGGCTTGGCCTCTACTACAAGAATGTCTCCCACGCCGAAGTGACCGGCGACAACGAGGTCACCTTCCATTTCGACACCAAGAACAACCGCGAGCTCCCCATGATCATGGGGCAGCTCACGATCCTGCCGAAGCATTATTGGACGGGAAAGGACGCGAGCGGAGCCGAGCGCGACCCGATGAAGACGACGCTCGAGCCACCGCTCGGCTCCGGCCCCTATCGCGTCAAGCAAGTCAGGCCCGGCCGCTCCATCACCTATGAGCGCGTCGCCGACTATTGGGGCAAGGACCTGCCGGTCAACAAGGGCCAGTGGAACTACGACGAGGTCCGCTTCGACTATTACCGCGACCAGACGGTAGCGTTCGAAAGCTTCAAGGCCGGCAATCTCGACTATTGGCAGGAGACCAGCGCGAAGAACTGGGCGACGTCCTACGACTTTCCTGCCGTGCGCAGCGGCGACGTCAAGCGGCAAGAGGTCGAGATCAAGCGCACGCAGCCCATGCAGGCGTTCGTGCTCAATCTGCGCCGCCCGAAGTTCCAGGACCGGCGGGTGCGGCAAGCGCTCAGCCTCGCCTTCGACTTCGAGTGGGCCAACAAGAACCTGTTCTACGGCCAGTATGAGCGGGTCGGCAGCTATTTCGAGAACAGCGAGCTTGCCGCCGGGGACGCGCTGCCATCCGGGCGCGAGCTCGAGTTCCTGAACGAGGTGAAGGATCAAGTGCCGCCCGAGGTCTTCACCGAGGTCCACGCGAACCCGGTGAACAACAGCCCCGACGACATGCGCAACAATCTGCGCAAGGCCGTGGCGCTCCTGAAGGAGGCCGGCTGGGAGGTCAAGGGCGGCAAGCTTAACAATGTGGAGAACGGGCAGCAGATGACGATCGAGTTCCTGCTCGTGTCGCCGCTGTTCGAGCGGATCGTGCAGCCTTACTTGCGCAACCTCGAACGGCTCGGCATCAAGGGCTCGATCCGCCTGGTCGACTCCGCGCAGTATACGCGCAGGCTCAACGTGTTCGACTACGACGTCGTGGTCGGGAACTTCGCGCAGTCCGACTCGCCCGGCAACGAGCAGCGCGACTTCTGGGGTTCGGAAGCCGCCGACAACGAAGGCAGCACGAACCTGATCGGCATCAAGGACCCGGCCATCGACAAGCTCATCGACAACATCATCTTCGCCAAGGACCGAGAAGATCTGATCGCCGCCACACGCGCGCTCGATCGCGTGTTGCTCTGGCACGATTTCGTGGTGCCGCAGTGGTACTCGCCCACGGTGCGGATCGCCTATTGGAACCGCTATGGCCAGCCGGAAGAGCTGCCGGGGCTGACGCCGGGCTTCCTGCAGGTGTGGTGGTACGACAAGGCGGTGGCGGAGACCGTGCAGGAGCCGTCGAAATCCTGATGATCTGGCCCTGCGCAGTCTTGAGGCTTGTCGGCGCCGCGCTTCTCGGAATGACGCTGGCGGCGGGGCCGGCCGCGGCAGCGGAGCGCGCCCATGGACTGTCGGCGTTCGGCGATCTCGCGCTTCCCCCCGACTTCGAGCATCTCCCCTACGCCAACCCGGACGCGCCGAAGGGGGGCGTCTTCTCGCTTATCGGTTGGGGCGGCGTCACCACCTTCAACAGCCTCAACAACTTCATTCTCCGGGGCGACGCGGCCCAGGGCCTGGATCTCCTGTTCGACTCGCTGATGGCGCGCGCGGCGGACGAGCCCGACGCGGTCTATGGACTGGTCGCCGAGAGCGCCGAGGTCGCCGACGACGGCATGTCCGTGACGTTCTACCTGCGGCCAGAGGCGCGCTTCGCCGACGGCAGTCCCCTCACCGCCGACGACGTCGTGTTCTCGTTCGAAACGCTGAAGGAGAAGGGGCATCCGATCTTTCACCAGATGCTGCGCGACGTGGTGAAGGCCGAGGCGCTCGATCCTCAGACCGTGCGCTACACGTTCGAGGGCGAGCTCGTGCGCGACCTGCCGCTCACCGTCGCCGGGCTGCCGATCTTGTCGAAGACCTATTATGCGACCAAGAGATTCGACGAGACGACGCTCGAGCCCCCGCTCGGCTCGGGTCCCTATCTCGTCGACAATTTCGCGCAAGGCCGCACCATCGTCTACCGGCGGAACCCCGACTACTGGGGACGCGACCTGCCCGTGAACCAGGGACGGTTCAACTTCGACAGGATCCGCTACGAGTATTTCCGCGACCGCACCGCGGGGATGGAGGCGTTCAAGGCCGGCACCTACGACTTCCGCGAGGAGTTCACCTCGAAGGTGTGGGCGACGGAGTACAACTTCCCGGCAATCCGCGACGGCCGCGTGAACAAGGACGTGCTGCCGGACGATACGCCGTCGGGCACGCAAGGCTTCTTCATCAATACGCGGCGCGACAAGTTCAAGGACCCGCGCGTGCGCGAGGCGCTGGCACTCGCCTTCGATTTCGAGTGGACCAACCGCAACCTGTTCTACGGACTCTACGAGCGAACGACGAGCTACTTCGTGAACTCGCCGATGGAGGCGGACGGCGAGCCCACCGCGGAGGAGCGCGCGCTGCTGGAAGGGCTCGGCGTCGAGATACCCGAAGGCGCGTTCGGGCCTGCGGTACTTCCGCCGAAGAGCGACGGCTCCGGCCAGGACCGCAATCTCCTGCGCCAGGCCGGCAAGCTGCTCGACGAGGCCGGCTGGACGGTCAAGAACGGTCGGCGCGTCAACGACAAAGGCGAGCGGCTCGAGATCGAGTTCCTCATGTTCGAGCCGACCTTCGAACGGGTCATCGCGCCCTATGTGAGGAACCTGAAGCTGCTCGGCATCGACGCCCGCATGCGCATGGTCGATCCGGCGCAGTACCAACAGCGGCTCAAGAATTTCGACTTCGACATGACCACCCAGCGCTACGCCATGCGCAGCACGCCGGGCGTCGAGCTCGGCAGCTATTTCAGCTCGGCCGCGGCCGACATGGACGGCTCACTCAACCTCGCCGGCATCAAGGACCCGGCGGTCGACGTGCTGATCGAGCGCGTGGTCGCCGCCAAGTCCCGCGAGGACATGACCACGGCGGCGCGCGCGCTCGACCGTGTGCTCCGCGCCGGCCACTATTGGGTACCCCACTGGTACAAGGGCTCGCACACGGTCGCCTATTGGGACAAGTTCGGCCGCCCCGAGGCGAAGCCCAAATACGACCGCGGCATTCTCGACACGTGGTGGTTCGACGAGGCCAAGGCCGCGCAGATCGCGACCAAGAGGACCTCGGGGGGCGCGGCCGCCGCAACGGCCGACGAGGCGGAGGACGGCGGCTCTCGAGGCTGGCTGATCTTCGGCGGCCTCGTGCTCGCGATCCTCGCCGTCACCCTGTTCCTGCGCGGCCGCCGCAAGGCAGGCGGCTAGGCTTCGCGCCCGAAGCCCGAGATCCTACTTGTAGTAGCCGACGCCGCAGATTTGATTACCGACCTTGGTGATGTAGGAAGCTTTCGGGATCGGCTCTTCCTGCCCCGGGCGCGGCCAGGCATATTCGACGACGTTGAACGCGCCCTCCTCGGCCACGGCGTAGAACTCCTCGCCATATTTCTTGCCGTTCACGTCGACTTGCTCGCGCAGGCTCGACGTGCCCACGCGCCAGGGCTCGATCCCATGCGCGGTCTGCACGCCGTCATCGGCGTTGCCGCAAAACACGTAGAGATCCTTCTCCTTGAAACCGCCGGTGCCCGCGCTGAAAGCGGTGAGCGCGGCCGCCTCGTCCTTCTGAAGCGCGACCGCGGCGCGTTCCAGCATAGATTTGGCCTCCTCGGGGGTGGCGTACTCGGCCGCGGTCGCGGCGGTGAGAAACCCCAAAAGGCCAAAGACGGCCCCAGGAATGTGCTTCCAAGATATTCTCATGGCCATTCTCCTCGGCGCTACTTCGGATGGGCGAGACTAGCCAGACCACGATCCCGCCGCCACAATCCGGTCCGCCAAACCTTTCCAAATTGCAATGAATCCGTGCGCTTCTGTCGGGTTTCCCCTAGGGCCAGAATCCAGTAAGCATCAGGGGGTAATCCGGACCGCCAAGGCGGGGCGGCGGCCCGAGGCCCCAACGACAGGAATTCGCACGACTTGGCCGCCTATATCCTTCGCCGACTCCTCCTGATCATCCCCACCATGCTTGGCATCATGCTGGTGACATTCGTCATCGTGCAATTCGCGCCAGGCGGCCCCGTCGAACGGCTGATCGCCCAACTCGCCGGCACCGATCCCGGCGCCACCGCGAAGTTCACCGGCGGGGGAAGCGATTTCGCCGGCGGCGGCGCGGGCCAGCAAGGCATGCCGGGCGACGTTTCGGCGGCGCCATCCAAATATCGCGGCGCGCAAGGGCTCGATCCCGAATTCATCGCCAGCCTCGAAAAGCAGTTCGGCTTCGACAAGCCGGCTCACGAGCGCTTCGGCCTGATGATCTGGAACTATCTCCGCTTCGATTTCGGCCAGAGCTATTTCCGCGACACCAGCGTGCTCTCGCTGATCGCCGAACGCATGCCGGTGTCGATCTCGCTTGGGCTTTGGATGACGCTGATCGCCTACGGAATCTCGATTCCGCTCGGCATCCGCAAGGCGGTGCGGGACGGCTCGCGCTTCGACGTGTGGACCTCGAGCGTGATCGTCATCGGCTATGCCATTCCCGGCTTCCTGGTGGCCGTGTTCCTGATCGTGCTGTTCGCCGGGGGATCGTTCTTCCAGATATTTCCGTTGCGCGGGCTGGTCTCCGAGAATTTCTGGGAGCTTCCCTGGTACGAGAAGATTCTCGACTATTTCTGGCACTTGGCCCTGCCCCTGACGGCCATGGCGCTGTCGGCCTTTGCCACCACGACCTTCCTCACCAAGAATTCGTTTCTCGAGGAGATCAGGAAGCAATATGTGACCACGGCGCGGGCCAAGGGCCTGACCGAGCACCAGGTGCTGTACGGGCACGTGTTCCGCAACGCCATGCTCATCGTCATTGCCGGCTTCCCCGGCGCGTTCATCGGCGCGTTCTTTGCCGGATCGCTCCTGATCGAGACGATCTTCACGCTCGAGGGGCTTGGGTTGCTCGGCTTCGAATCGATCGTAAACCGTGATTATCCGGTCGTGTTCGCCACGGTCTATATGTTCTCGTTGCTTGGCCTGGTGATCAATCTCATCTCGGATCTCACCTATACGTGGATCGATCCGCGCATCGACTTCGAGACGCGGGAGGTGTGATGGACGCGCCGACCGATGTCAGTGTCATCCAAGAGGCCACGGCGGAGGGCATCCCGCGCCCGTGGCTGTCCGCGCTCAACCGGCGGCGCTGGGAGACGTTCAAGGCGAACAGGCGCGGGTTCTGGTCGCTGTGGATCTTTTTGGTCTTGTTCGGCATCAGCCTGTGCGCCGAGTTCATCGCCAACGACAAGCCGATCCTCATCGAGTACGAGGGCAGGTTCTACTGGCCGATCTTCCAGTCCTACACGGAGACGGAGTTCGGCGGCATCTTCGAGACGGAGGCCGATTATCGCGATCCGGTGGTCAAGGATCTGATCACAGACAGCGGCGGCTGGATGCTGTGGCCGCCGATCCGGTTCTCCTACAACACGCAAAACAAGAATCCGCCCATGGCCTTCCCGGTGAAGCCGACCTGGCTGCTCACCAAGGAGGATTGCGAGCTCGCGGTCAAGCGCGGTTTCCACCCCTGCAATGCCAGCCTCGAATGGAACTGGC
Source organism: uncultured Methyloceanibacter sp. (assembly GCA_964447575.1). Lineage (GTDB taxonomy): Bacteria > Pseudomonadota > Alphaproteobacteria > Rhizobiales > Methyloligellaceae > Methyloceanibacter. The sequence goes on along the minus strand of CAYUTT010000016.1, from coordinate 3,686 downwards.
TCGGCACCGACGATCAAGGCCGCGATGTCGTCGCCCGCATCATCTACGGTTTCCGCATCTCGGTTCTGTTCGGGCTCGCGCTGACCTTCTTCGCTTCGATTGTCGGGGTCGCGGCCGGCGCGGTACAGGGCTATTTCGGCGGCTGGACCGACCTTCTGTTCCAGCGCTTCATCGAGATCTGGACCAGCGTGCCGCAGCTCTATCTCTTGATCATTATCGCGGCGGTGATCGAGCCGAATTTCTGGATTCTGCTCGGTATTCTGCTTGCCTTCTCCTGGGTGGCGCTGGTCGGCGTGGTGCGCGCGGAGTTCCTGCGCGCGCGGAACTTCGAATATGTCACGGCCGCGCGTGCGCTCGGCCTCCCCAACGTCAAAATCATCTTCAGGCATCTGCTGCCCAACGCCATGGTGGCGACCCTGACCTTCATGCCGTTCATCCTCAACGGCTCGATCACCACGCTCACCTCCCTCGATTTCCTGGGATTTGGGCTGCCCCCGGGATCGCCCTCGCTCGGCGAGCTCCTGGCACAGGGCAAGGATAATCTGCAGGCACCGTGGCTCGGCCTCACCGCATTCTTCGTCATCGCCGTCATGCTGAGCCTGCTCATCTTCGTCGGCGAGGCCGTACGCGACGCGCTCGATCCGCGAAAGACCATGGGCTGATGCTCCCGATGCACGGATCGCACGACCATAATCACAGTCACGGCGTGAGCGCGGTGCACGCAAACAATGAAACCCGCCTCGGGATCGCGGCGCTGCTCACCGGCAGCTTCATGTTCGCCGAGGTCGTGGGTGGCATCCTGGCCGGCTCGCTGGCGCTGCTCGCCGATGCGGGCCACATGCTCACCGACTTCGCCGCGCTCGCGCTGGCCTGGTTTGCCTTCCGGCTCGCGCGGCGCCCGGCCGATTGGAAGCGTACCTACGGCTTCGACCGGTTTCAGGTGCTGGTGGCCTTCAGCAACGGCTTGGCGCTGTTCGTCATCGCCGGGTGGATCGTCTACGAGGCGATCGCGCGGCTGTCTGCGGGCACGCCCCATGTCTCGGGCGGCATCATGGTAGTCGTGGCGAGCGCCGGCCTGCTCGTGAACATCGCCGCGTTCTGGCTGCTCCAAGGCGCCGACCGCGAGAACCTGAATGTGCGCGGCGCCGCAGTCCACGTGCTCGGCGATCTGCTCGGTTCCGTTGCGGCGCTCGCCGCCGGCGCCGTTATCCTGCTCACCGGCTGGACGCCGATCGATCCGCTGCTCTCGGTTGTCGTCGCCGCCATCATCGTGCGGAGCGGCTGGCATGTGGTGGCGGCCTCCGCCCATATTCTGCTCGAGGGCGCGCCGCGCGAGCTCGACACGCGGAAGATCGGCCCTGACCTTGTCGCGCATGTCCACGGAGTGGAAGGCGTGCATCACGTGCATGTCTGGTCCATCACCCAGGCGCGGCGCATGGCCACGCTGCATGCGCTCGTCTGCGAAACCGCGGACTCGGACGAGGTGGTGCGTGCCATCAAGGCGCGGCTCAAGGAGAAGTTTAAACTCGATCACGCCACGGTCGAAATCGAGCGCGGCGCCTGCGCCGACGATGAACCCAAGCGAGCCACCGCATGACCAATGACGCTCCCCTGATATCCGTCCAGGACCTCTCCGTGGATTTTCGCGCGGGCGAGACCGTGACGCACGCGGTCAAGAACGTGTCGTTCGAGATCAAGAGGGGCGAAACGGGGGCGCTGGTGGGCGAATCCGGCTCCGGCAAGACGGTGACCGCGCTGTCGATCCTGAAGCTCCTGCCCTACCCGGCCGCGTCGCACCCATCCGGCAAGGTCCTGTTCAAGGGTGAGAACCTGCTGGCGCTGCCGCCGGACGGTTTGCGGCACGTCCGCGGCAACAAGATCTCCATGATCTTTCAGGAGCCGATGACCTCGCTCAATCCGCTGCACACGATCGAGCAACAGATCGCCGAGGTCTTGCGCATTCACAAGGGCATGTCGGGGCAGGCCGCGAAGGCGCGGGTGATCGACCTCCTCACCAAAGTCGGCATCGACGACCCGAAGGGACGGCTCCCCTCCTATCCGCACCAGCTATCGGGCGGTCAGCGTCAGCGCGTGATGATTGCCATGGCGCTCGCCAACGAGCCTGACCTGCTCATCGCCGACGAGCCGACCACGGCGCTCGACGTGACCATCCAGGCGCAAATCCTCCAGCTTCTGCTCGACCTCAAGGCCGAGTTCAACATGGCTATGCTGCTCATCACCCACGATCTCGGCATCGTGCGCAAGATGGCCGACCATGTCTGTGTGATGAACGGGGGCGAGGTGGTCGAGCGCGGGCCGACCCACGATCTCTTCGCGAACCCGCAACACGCCTACACCAAGCATCTGATCGCCTCGGAGCCCAAGGGCTCGCCGCCGCCCGAGGACAAAAGTGCCAAGACAATCCTCAAGACCGACGATTTGCGCGTGTGGTTTCCCATCAGACGCGGCTTCCTGCGCACGACGGTGGGGCATATCAAGGCGGTGGACGGGATCGACCTTGAAGTAAAGGAAGGCCAGACGCTCGGCGTGGTGGGCGAGTCCGGCTCCGGCAAGACGACGCTCGGGCTTGCACTCTTGCGGCTGATCTCCAGCGAGGGGCCGATCGTCTATCTCGGCGACCGTATCGACGGCTACGACTCGAAACGCATGCGGCCCTTGCGGCGTGAGCTGCAGATCGTCTTCCAGGACCCCTACGGCTCGCTCAGCCCCCGCATGTCGATTGGGCAGATCATCGAGGAAGGGCTGAACATCCAGAGCCCCGGCTTGAACCGGGACGAGCGCGATGCCCGAGTGGCCCGCGCTCTGAAGGAAGTCGGGCTCGATCCGGCCGCGCGCGACCGCTATCCGCACGAGTTTTCCGGCGGGCAGCGCCAGCGGATCGCCATCGCCCGCGCACTCGTGCTCGAGCCGAAGTTCCTGATCCTCGACGAGCCGACCTCCGCGCTCGACGTCTCGGTGCAGGCGCAGATCGTCGATCTGTTGCGCGACCTGCAGCGTCGCCACAAGCTCGCTTATCTCTTCATCAGCCACGACCTGAAGGTCGTGCGCGCGCTGGCCAACTCCATCATCGTGCTGCGGTACGGCAAGGTCGTGGAGCAAGGGCCGGCGCAAACCGTGTTCGCCAATCCGAAGACGGACTACACCAAGGCACTGCTTGCGGCGGCCTTCGAGCTGGAAGCCACGGGTGGGGTCGCCGTCTCGACATAGCCCCAGGAACCAACCGCGCCGTTCTCACGTTTAGAACTCAGTTTCGAACAACGGAGGACCTCAAGAATGCGCGGCGTTCTCTTGTGGCTGATCGGCATTCCGATCCCCGTCATCATTCTGCTTTATCTCTTCGGCGTTCTCTAGCTCTCCTCCCCCTCGCGCGGCTGCCGAATCCGCGGCAGCCGCCGCACCCCGGTCACCGCGAAACCAGCCTGCTTGATACGATCCTTCGCCGCGCGGAACGGCTCTCTCGCTACGGCCATGTGATGGGCGTTGGCATGGATGAAGTCCTGGGCGTTGATCATGATGCCCACATGCCCTTCCCAGAACACGAGATCGCCACGCGCAAGAGCGCCATGCTCGTGCCATTCGACGGGCTCGCCGGCTTCCGGCGCCTGCATATCGGCATCGCGCGGCACGGCGTGGCCCGCGGCCGCGGCCGCGAGCTGCACGAGGCC
>CAYUTT010000015.1:0-13848 GCA_964447575.1 uncultured Methyloceanibacter sp. | reverse complement strand
CAGAAGCCGCCCACCACGACGATCATCCGCACGGCGTGACCCGCTGGCTGTTCTCCACCAACCACAAGGACATCGGCACGATGTACCTTGTGCTGGCCATTGTCGGCGGCATCATCGGCGGTCTGCTGTCGATGGCCATGCGTGCCGAGCTCATGGAGCCCGGCATGCAGATCTTCGGCAATCCGGAGATGTTCAACGTCTTTGTCACTGCGCACGGCCTCATCATGGTGTTCTTCATGGTGATGCCCGCGACCATGGGCGGCTTCGGCAACTGGATGGTGCCGCTCATGATCGGGGCGCCGGACATGGCCTTCCCGCGCATGAACAACATCTCGTTCTGGCTGCTGGTGATGGCCTTCTTCCTGCTCGTCGCCTCGCTATTCATGCCGGGCGCGCCTGGGTCGACCGGCGTCGGCGGAGGCTGGACGATTTACGCGCCGCTCTCGACGTCAGGCACCCCTGGCATCGCCATGGATTTCGCCATCCTGGCGCTCCATCTCGCGGGCGCGTCGTCGATCCTCGGCGCTATCAATTTCATCACCACCATCTTCAACATGCGCGCGCCGGGCATGACCCTGCACAAGATGCCGCTGTTCGTGTGGTCGGTGCTGGTGACGGCGTTCCTTCTCTTGCTGTCGCTGCCCGTGCTGGCCGGCGCCATCACCATGCTGCTGACCGACCGCAACTTCGGCACGGCCTTCTTCGACTCGGCCCATGGCGGCGATCCGCTGCTGTGGCAGCATCTGTTCTGGTTCTTCGGCCATCCCGAGGTGTACATCCTTATTCTCCCGGGCTTCGGCATGATCAGCCAGATCGTGGCCACCTTCTCCCGCAAGCCGGTGTTCGGCTATCTCGGCATGGCCTACGCCATGGTTGCCATCGGCGTGATCGGCTTCGTCGTCTGGGCGCATCACATGTACGCGGCCGGTATCGACGTGAACACGCAGGCCTACTTCGTGTTCGCCACCATGGTGATCGCGGTGCCCACGGGCGTGAAGATCTTCTCCTGGATCGCCACCATGTGGGGCGGCTCGCTGTCCTTCAAGACACCGATGCTCTGGGCGCTCGGCTTCATCTTCCTCTTCACCATCGGCGGCGTGACCGGCGTTGTGCTGTCGAATGCGGGCGTCGACCGCTCGTTCCACGACACCTATTACGTGGTGGCGCACTTCCACTATGTGCTCTCGCTTGGCGCGGTCTTCTCGCTGTTCGCAGCCTGGTACTATTGGTCGCCGAAGATGACGGGCTACATGTACTCCGAGGCGATCGGGAAGCTGCACTTCTGGCTGATGTTCGTCGGCGCGAATCTGGCGTTCTTCCCGCAGCATTTCCTTGGCGCCGCGGGCATGCCGCGTCGTTATGCGGACTACCCGGATGCCTATGCGGGCTGGAATATGATCTCCTCGATCGGCGCCTATATCGCCTTCGTGGGCTTTGTGGTGTTCCTGTTCGGGATCGCGATGCAGTTCGCCCGGCGCGTGCCGGCTGCCGCCAATCCTTGGGGGCCTGGGGCGACCACGCTCGAGTGGACGCTGCCGTCCCCGCCGCCGTTCCACACCTTCGATACGCTGCCGCGTATCAAATGAGGCCGAGTGCGGATACGAAGGCATCGCGCGACATGCCCTGTCACCGTAGAGGGGCTTGAGTGAGTAGGCTGATGTCCGACATCACCGTCCAAACGATTCCGCGAGACTACGACGTCGCCCTCGGGGGCGACGTCGCCGACTATGCCGCCCTGCTCAAACCACGGGTCATGTTCCTCGTGGTGTTCACGGCGCTGGTTGGGCTTGTCGCCGCGCCGGGGAGCATGCATCCCGTGCTGGCCATCGCCGCGCTCGCCTGCATCGCCGTGGGGGCAGGTGCAGCCGGCGCGCTGAACATGTGGTACGACGCGGATATCGACGCGCGCATGGCCCGCACGGCCGGCCGGCCCGTGCCGCAAGGCGCCATCACGCCAGGAGAGGCGCTGGCCTTCGGCTCGGTTCTTGCCATCGGCTCGGTGCTCTGCCTCGGCTTGATGGCGAATTGGTTTGCCGCCGCGCTGCTCGCGCTCACCATCGGCTTCTATGTGTTCGTCTACACGATGTGGCTGAAGCGCTCGACGCCGCAGAACATCGTCATAGGCGGCGCGGCGGGCGCGGTCCCGCCGATGATCGGTTGGGCCGCGGCCACCGGCACGGTGAGTCTCGAGTCCTTCGTGATGTTCCTCATCATCTTCATGTGGACCCCGCCGCATTTCTGGGCCTTGGCCCTCGTGCGCGCGCGCGACTATGAGCGGGCGGGCGTGCCGATGCTCCCGGTGACCCACGGGCCGGACGAGACACGGCGGCAGATCCTCATCTACAGCCTCATCCTCGCGCCACTCGGCATGGCGCCGGCGGTGCTGGGCTTCGGCGGCATGCTCTACACCGTGATCGCCTCGATCCTCGGCGCGTTCTTCGTGGTGTTCGCCTTCGATTGCTACCGCATACGCGAGGGAGAGGAGGCGGACCGGGCCGCCAAGCATCTCTTCGCCTATTCGGTGCTCTACCTGTTCCTGCTTTTCGCCGTGCTGCTTGTCGAGCATGGCTTCGGTTTCCCTGGCGGCGTCGTGCCGCCTAACTGGGCGTCGTGATGCAAGATGCGGAAACGGAGCGCAAACGCCGTCAACGCAAGCGATCTATGGCCATCGCCTGGATCCTCGTGGCGCTTATTGTGCTGTTCTTCATCGTCACCATTGTCAGGCTGGGCGGCAACGTCGCTGTCCGGGCCATATGATCGGGCGCGCAGCGTATGATGGGTAACGAGAACCAGAGCCCGAAGCGGGACAAGAAGGGCCTCGTCGCGCTTGCCTTGGCCGGACTCGTCGCTGGCATGGTGGGGTTGTCCTTCGCCGCCGTGCCGCTCTATCGCATGTTCTGCCAAGTGACCGGCTATGGCGGCACGCCCCAGAGGGCCGATGTCGCGCCGGACGAGGTGCTGGACCGCATCATCAAGATTCGCTTCGATGCCAATGTCGACCGGGCGCTGCCATGGCAGTTCGCGCCGGATCAGCGGGCGATGGAAGTTAGGATCGGCGAGAGCGCCTTGACCTTCTTCAAGGCGAGCAACACGTCCAACGCGCCGGTGACGGGTACCGCGGGATTCAACGTCTCGCCGGAGCGCGCCGGGCGCTACTTCACCAAGATCGAGTGTTTCTGCTTCCAGCAGCAGGAGCTCGCCGCGGGCGAGAGCATCGAGATGCCGGTGACTTTCTTCGTCGATCCCAAGATCGTCGAGGACGAGAGCGCCAAGAATATCTCCGAGATCACGCTGTCCTATACGTTCTACCGCAACGATACCCCCGCCGGTGTCGCGGCGGCCGAGCGGGGCCGGAACTCGGGATCGTGAACCTGACGGCGCGGAAGAGGCGCCAATGACGAAGACTGGGGAGGAAGGGAAGCGAAACGATGGCCCAAGCCCACGCTAAACCGGAACACGACTATCACCTTGTAAATCCGAGCCCGTGGCCGATTCTCGGTTCGGTCGGCGGGCTCGCCCTCGCCGTCGGTCTTCTCATGTTTTTCATGTCGAAGAAGGCCGGCGATCCGCAGCTCTGGTACGTCCTTCCGGGCCTCACCCTCGTCATCATCACCATGTTCGGCTGGTGGCGCGACGTCATCAAGGAAGCCCATGAGGGCTACGAGACGCCGGTGGTGCAGCTCCATCTGCGCTACGGCATGATCCTGTTCATCGCCTCGGAGGTGATGTTCTTCGTGGCTTGGTTCTGGGCCTATTTCGACGTGGCCCTATATCCCGACGACGCGATCACCTATGCGCGCACCAAGGCGCTGGGCGGCGAGTGGCCGCCGGTGCCGAGCGCCGAGACGGGCGTGCCGGGGCTCGGCTATTTCGGCTCCACCTTCGATCCGTGGGGCCTGCCTTGGGTCAATACGCTGATCCTGCTCACGTCCGGCACGACCGCGACCTGGGCGCACCACGCCATGCTCCACAACGACCGCAAGGGCCTCGTCTGGGGTCTCGCCTGCACGGTCGTGCTCGGCCTTATCTTCACCGCCTTGCAAGCCTACGAATACATGCACGCTGGCTTCGGCTTCGCGAACCACATCTACGGTTCGACCTTCTTCATGGCGACCGGCTTCCACGGCTTCCATGTGATCGTCGGCACGATCTTCCTGATCGTGTGCCTGTTCCGGGCGCTGCAGGGGCACTTCACGCCGAAGCAGCATTTCGGCTTCGAGGCCGCCGCTTGGTACTGGCATTTCGTCGACGTCGTATGGCTGTTCCTGTTCACCTGCATCTATGTGTGGGGAGCGGGCCCGAACCCCGGACACTAGCGCCGGGGCGACGCCGTCTTATAGTCGGGGGGCGGTCAACCGGCCGCCCCCTGCTCATTTCCGGTTTAGGATATGTCATGAACGAAGCGGTCAGCCCCCAACAGCCTCCTTCCTTCGGCGCGACGCTCTGGGACGGCATCGCCGGCCGCTGTCCGTCCTGCCACCGGGGCAAGCTGTTCGCAGGCTACCTCACGCTGGCGCCAAGCTGCGATGTGTGCGGCCTCGACTACGACTTCGCCGATTCGGGCGACGGGCCGGCCATCTTCGTCATCCTCGTCACGGGCTTCATCATCGTCGGTGCGGCGCTGCTGGTGGAAGTGTACTACCAGCCGCCTTATTGGCTGCATGCGCTCCTCTGGGGCACCCTTTGCATTGCCTTTCCCCTTCTCCTGCTTCGGTCCTTCAAGGGCGTGCTGATCGCCCTTCAGTTCAGGCACAAGGCCGAAGAAGGCAAGCTCGTCTCCGACTAGAGACGAGCGATGCGGACCCGCGGCTTCCTCGGACTGACGATCGCGACCCTTGTCGGTGTAGCGATCCTGGTCGGCCTTGGCATGTGGCAGCTTGAGCGCCTCGAATGGAAGGAAGGTGTGATCGCCCGCATCGAAGCGCGCACCAAAGCGGAGCCGATCAGCCTCGATCGCGCCTTGGAGATCGCCCGGGAGGAGGACGATCCGAGCTACTACCCGGTGCGCGTCGAAGGCCGCTTCCATAACAAGCGCGAGCACTATCTCTACGCCATCTCGCTGGAGGGCGAGCCGGGCTGGCATGTCATCACTCCGCTCGAGACCGTGGACGGGGACATCGTCCTGATCGACCGGGGCTTCGTGCCCGACCGCTTGCGGGACCCGGCAACGCGACGGAAGGGGCAGTTGCAGGAGGTGGTGGCGGTAACGGGTCTGATCCGCACCCCGGAGAAGCCGAACCTTTTCATTCCGGACAACGATCCGGGAGCCAATCAGTGGTTTACCCGCGACCTCCCGGCCATGGGCCGGTCGATGTTCGCAGACCGCATCGTCGAGATTGCCCCTTTCTTTTTGGAGGCGGACGAGAGCGAGGTGCCTGGCGGCTGGCCCAAAGGGGGCCAGACCCGGCTGAAACTGACCAACAACCACCTGCAATATGCGCTCACCTGGTTCGGCCTCGCCATCTGCCTTGTCGTGATCTATGCGGTTTTTGCCTGGGGAGCGTATCGCGGCAAGGAGCCTTAACGAGCCCGGCGTGGCCAGGTTGCGGGCGGCTTCTCCGGCGGCTAGGGTCAGCTGGAAACGCCCCCTTTTTCCGGCACGAGGCCAGGTCGTGAAGTTCATCTCAACGCGCGGTGAGGCACCGGCGCTCTCCTTCGAGGGCGCGCTGCTGGCAACGCTCGCTCCTGACGGCGGCCTGTTCATGCCCGAGTCCTGGCCGCGCCTGGAGCCGGGTGAGATCGCGGACCTCGCCGGTCTCGACTACGCCGATGCCGCTTTCCGGATCATGCGGCCCTTCCTCGAAAGCGACCCTTGCGCGGAGGACCTAGAGACCGTCCTCGCCGAGGCCTATGACGGCTTCCACCATCCGGCGGTGGCGCCGTTGAGCCAGATCGGCCCCAACAGCTTCCTCCTGGAGCTGTTCCACGGCCCCACGCTCGCCTTCAAGGACTTGGCCATGCAGGCCGTCTCGCGGTTCATGAACCGCGCGCTGCTGCGCAAAGGCACGCATGCCACGGTGATCGGCGCCACGTCCGGGGACACGGGTGCGGCCGCGATCGAGGCCTTCCGGGGCCTCGATGCCATCGACGTGTTCATTCTCCACCCCAAGGGCCGGATCAGCGACGTCCAGCGCCGCCAGATGACCACGGTGACCGAGGCCAACATCCACAACATCGCCCTGGACGGCACGTTCGACGATTGCCAGGCGATCGTGAAAGCGCTGTTCAGGAACCCCGCCTTGAGCGCGCGGCTCGGGCTGACCGGAATCAACTCCATCAACTTCGCGCGCATCCTCGCCCAGATCCCCTATTACTTCACCGCCGCAGTAAGCCTGGGCGCCCCCCACCGGCCCGTCGCCTTCACCGTACCCACCGGAAATTTTGGAGATATTTTCGCAGGTTACGCCGCCCGAGCCATGGGCTTGCCGGTTCAGCGCCTCGTTATCGCCACGAACCTCAACGACAGTTTGCCTCGCGTGCTTGCGTCGGGGAGCTTTGAGCCGCAGGCCGTGGTTGCCACCTCAAGCCCGGCCATGGACATCCAGCTTGCGAGCAATTTCGAGCGCTTGTTGTTCGAGCTTGCCGGCCGCGATGCCGCCCGTGTCAGGGCCTTGATGGAGGCGCTCGGCACGGCGGGTGCATTCCGCTTGAGCCAAGGAGAGCTCGGCCAATTGCGCGATGCGTTCGCCGCGCATGCGGTGGGCGAGCAGGAGACGGAGGCGACCATTCGGGGGGTTTTCGAAGAGACTGGCATGCTGGTCGATCCGCATACAGCCGTCGGCGTCGCCGCGTCGCACCAGGAGATGGATCTCGGTGCCACGCCGATGATCGTGCTGTCCACCGCGCATGAGGCCAAGTTCCCGGACGCGGTCAAGCGCGCCACGGGCCGCGAGCCGGAGCAGCCCGAGCGCCTCAGGCTGAAGCTCGGCCAGCACGAGCGCTGTTCTACGCTGCCCAACGATTTCGCCGCCGTTGCCGACTTCATTACCCGCCATGGCCGCGCGGCGCAGCTCCACGCGGAGGCGGAAGCGTGAGCGTGGAACGGTCAGAGCTGGCCAATGGACTGATCGTCGTCAGCCATGCCATGCCCGAGGTCGAGACCGTGTCGCTCGGCATCTGGATCGGCGCCGGCAGCCGCTCTGAGGCCCGCACCGAGCATGGCATCGCCCACTTCCTGGAGCACATGGCCTTCAAGGGCACCGCCAGGCGGAGCGCCCGCGATATCGCCGAGGAGATCGAGGCGGTCGGCGGCGAGCTCAACGCCGCCACCAGTGTGGATTCCACCGCCTATTATTCCAGGGTGATGCGCAAGGACATGCCGCTCGCCCTCGACATTCTGAGCGACATTATTCTCCAACCCGCCTTCGACCGTGCCGAGCTCGCGCGCGAGCGCGACGTGATCTTGCAAGAGATCGCCGCCTCGATGGATTCGCCGGAAGACATCGTCTTCGACCTCGTGTCCGAAGCGGCCTATCCCGACCAGCCGGTCGGCCGGCCGATCCTCGGCACGGCGGAGAGCGTCAGCGGCTTCAGCCGGACTCATCTCGGCGCCTATCTCACCGCCCACTATCACGCGCCGAACATGGTGCTCGCCGCGGCCGGTGCCGTCGATCATGCGGCGCTCGTCGCCGAGGCGGAGCGCCGCCTCGCGGGCCTCACCGAGAAGAGATCGCCGCATCCGGAGGGCGCCGTCTATAGCGGCGGAACCAAGCGCTCCGAGAAGCCCTTCGAGCAGACCCATCTCGTGCTCGCCTTCGAGGCGCCGCCCTATCGGCACCCCGATTATTTCCCCGCGCAGATCCTGGCCGGTGCCCTCGGTGGCGGCATGTCCTCGCGGCTTTTCCAGGAAGTGCGCGAGCGGCGGGGGCTCTGCTACGCCATCTATGCCTTTTCGACCGGACTGACCGACAGCGGCATGTTCGCGATTCACGCGGCGGGCGCGCCCGACCGGGCGCATGAGTTTTTCGGCGTGATTCGCGACGAGCTGGAGCGCGCGGCCGAGCGCGGCTTCGTGGAGGCCGAGATCGACCGCGTGAAGGCACAGCTCAAGATGGGGCTCCTGGCCGGGCTCGAAAGCTCGAGCGCCCGCGCCGAGCAGCTCGCCCGCCAGATTCTCATTCATGGCCGGGTGTTTCCGATCAAGGAGCTGATCGAGAAGGTCGAACGTGTCGAGGTGGCGGAACTGCAATCGATGGTTGAGCGACTGCTTGTCTCGCCGCTGAGCCTTGCCACGGTGGGACCCATTGTTAATGTTGCGAGATTCGAAGGCGTGGCGGAGAAATTCACCGTGCCGGCGAGCAAAGCCGCCTGAAGAGGGTGTTAATCGATGGCGTTGCTGCGAGCTGCTACTGCAAGCGACCTTGGGCCGGTCATCGAGTCCGAGCGGGTCATGCTGCGCACGCCGCAAATGTCGGACTATCCCGCATGGGCCGAGCTTAGGGCGTCGAGCCGCGAATTCCTGGTGCCTTGGGAGCCGGTCTGGGCGAGCGACGAGCTGTCCCGCACGTCCTTCCGCCGGCGGGTGCGCCACTATTTGCGCGATCTGCGCGAGGATGTCGGCTACGCGCTTTTCGTCTACTCGGCAGCGACCGGTGCGCTGGTCGGGGGCCTCACCCTCTGCAATGTGCGCCGTGGCGTGACGCAGTCCTGTACGCTCGGCTATTGGGTTGGCGCCAAATACGCGAGGCAAGGCTACATGACGGCGGCCGTTCGGGCCGTCGTGCCGTTTGTGTTTGACTCGCTCGAGCTGCACCGGCTGGAGGCGGCATGTCTGCCGACCAACGCCGCCTCGATGCGGCTCCTGGAGAAAATAGGCTTCCAGCGCGAAGGCCTCGCGCGCCGTTATCTCAGGATCAATGGCGTCTGGCAGGACCATCTGCTCTACGCGCTGCTCGATTCGGATCCGCGCCGCTAGAGGCGGGCGCGCTGGACAGGAACGGGGGAGAGAAGGTGGAGAGGCTCGCTCGTGCCAGCACAAAGTCGGCTCCTTGGCCTATTGGCCGGAGCGGGCAGCGGGCGCTTGCCGTCTTTATCCTGTTCGCCTGTACCATGCTCCCGGGTCTCGCCAATGCGATCGAGGCGCTTCCCGTCGATCCCGACGAGCCCAGGATCGACATCACCGCCAGGGGCGAGCTCTACGAAGGCCGCGGCGACCGGCTGCAGATCGAGACCGCGCCGGGGCCGGACGGCTATATCGGCCGCATGGCAGTGCAGGCGTCGACGACCGGCACCAATCCCGGCTGGCTCGTCTTCGCCCTGTCGAACCCCACGGACGAGCGCATCGTGCGCTGGCTCGTGGCACCGCGTTATACGCTCGCCAATTCCGGCGTGTTCCGGCCCGAGCTCGATGCGCCCCGCATCACCGCCGTGACGCCCTCGCTGGGGTTCCGGCCGGAGCCGTTGAAGAGCGACCGCGCCGACATGTTCCGGCTCAACCTGGAGCCGGGGCAGACGGTGACCTACGCGGCGGAACTCGCATCTGCGGTCGTACCGCGGCTGAGCCTTTGGGATCCCAATATCTATCAGGCCAAGCAGCAAGACCGGATGTTGTTCAACGGCGTGTTGCTCGGCATTACCGGCCTGCTCGCCATCTTTCTCACCGCGATCTTCGCGGCCAACCATCGCGCCATCTTCCCCGCGACCGCGCTCGTCGCCTGGGCCGCGCTCGTCTATTTCTGCGTGGACTTCGGGTTCTGGAACAAGCTCTTCCCGGTCGGGCCGGACCGCACTGCGGTCTATCGCGCCGCCGCCGAGGCGGGCCTGGCAGCGAGCATCGTGCTGTTCCTCTATACTTTTCTGCGCATCGGCCTCTGGCATGTGTGGATCAAGACGATTTTCTGGGGCTGGATCGCCGCTCAATTCGCGCTGATCGTCGTCGCCATCATCGATCCGCAAACCGCCGCGGGCGTCGCGCGCATGTCGGCCTGGCTGATCGTCGGGGTCGGCACGGTTCTGATCGCCTATTTCGCCTTGCGCGGCCAGGATCGGGCCATGTCGCTGATCCCGAGCTGGATGCTGTTGATCGTCTGGGTCTTGGGCGCATCGATGATCGTGCTCGGCAAGCTCTCGGGCGAGATCGTCATATCCGGGCTCGTCGCCGGCCTCGTGCTCATCGTCGTGCTGTTCGGCTTCACCGTCACCCAGTTCGCCTTCCGCACGGGCGGCGGCGCGGTGAGCCTCGGGCCGCCCAGCCTTGTACAGATGAAGTCGCTCGCGGTCGATGGCTCGGGCGCGCATGTGTTCCAGTGGCATGCCGGCCGCGACCTCATCACGGTTGCGAGCGACGTCGAGATGGAGCTGGGGCTCGATCCCGGGACGCTCAATGTTACGGTCGACGAGTTCCTCCAGCACATGCACAACTCCGACCGCGAGCGCTTCCGGCTGATGCTCTGGTCCCTACAGGAGAAGCAGGGCGGCGACCTTCAGATCGACTTCCGGCTGCGCCGGCACGACGGCGCGTATCTTTGGTACGACCTCAGGGCGCATGCCGCGCCGAACGAGAACGTCCGTCTCTTGCGCTGCGTCGGCCTGATGCGCGACGTGACCGGCCTCAAACGGTCCCACGAGAGATTGATCCACGATGCGGTGCATGACAGCCTGACGGGGCTTCCCAACCGCGAGCTGTTCATGGACAGGCTGCAAGGCGCCATCACACGCGCGGCCGAAGGCCAGTCCCATCGCCCCACGCTCATCTTCATCGACATCGACCGCTTCAAGAACGTCAACAAGAGCTTCGGACTCGTCATTGGCGATTCGATGCTGCTCACGCTGGGCCGCCGCCTCGGGCGCCATCTCAATCCGCAGGATACGCTGGCGCGTCTGGGCGGCGACCAGTTCGCCATTCTCTTGATCTCCGACAGCGATCCCCATCATGTTGCGACCCTAGCCGAGCGGGTCAGGCGGGCGCTCCGCACCCCCATGAAGATCAGCGCCAAGGAGATCATCCTCACGGCTTCCATCGGCATCGTCGTGCATGATGGGTCGCAGACCACGGCGCAGGAGGTGCTTCGCGACGGCGAGATCGCCATGCTCCGCGCCAAGCGGGCAGGGGCCGATCGAATCGAGATCTTCAACCCGTCCATGCGGAACGATGACGAGAGCCGCCTGCCGCTCGAGAGCGAGCTCAGGATGGCACTCGAACGGCAGCAGATTTCCGTTCTCTATCAACCTATTACCCGCCTCGCGTCGAACCAGCTGGCCGGTTTCGAGGCATTGATGCGCTGGGACCATCCGACCCGGGGCCGTCTCGCCCCGGAGGACTTCATTCCGCTCGCCGAGGAGTCCGGGCTGATCGTCGAGCTCGGCAGTTACGTCCTCGGCCAAGCGCTGGAAGAGGCGGCGAGCTGGCACCGCGTGCTGCCGCGCGACCGCGATCCTCTATTCGTGAGCGTCAATGTGTCCAGCCGCCAGCTCTTCCGCCAGGACATGGTGCAGGAGATCAGGCTCATGCTCGCCCGCGAGACCGTACCCAAGGGCACGCTGAAGCTCGAGATCACCGAGTCGCTCGTCATGGAAAATCCCGAGCGCGCCGTCGAGATTCTCACCTGGCTCAAGGCCTATGGCGCGGGGCTCGCGCTCGACGACTTCGGCACGGGCTACAGCTCGCTCAGCTATCTGCACCGCTTCCCCTTCGACGTCATCAAGGTCGACCGCTCCTTAGTCCATGACGGCTCCCTCAACGGCCAGACGCCGCTCATCCTCCGTTCGGTCATCGCGCTCGCGCATGAGCTCGGCAAGGAGGTTGTGGCGGAGGGCGTGGAGACGCAAGCCGACGCGAGCTATTTGCGCTCGATCGGATGCGAGTTCGGCCAAGGCTACTATTACGGCGAGCCGATGTCGGCAAAGGACGTCGCTGCATTGCTCGCCGCGCTCGCGAGCCACCGCAAACGGCAGCAGCGGGAGCGTGCCCGCGCCGAGCCCGATGCACCCTCCGGTCTAGAGGTCGAGGCGCCCAGCCAGCCGGCGATCGCGGCGCTGCCCGGACCGAGCACTGCTCAGGCGTGACCTGAGTCGTTGACGAGACGAATGGGATCGATCCCGAGCCGGTTCAGCGCCCGCTGGTACTTGCGGTCGACTTCCGGATCGAAGATCAGCTCCGGATCGGCCGGGCAGTTGAGCCAGCCATTGGCCTGGATCTCGTTCTCGAGTTGTCCCGGCGCCCAACCCGCATAGCCCAGCGCGAGGAGCGCCTTGTCGGGGCCGCTCCCCTTGGCAATGTCCCGCAAGATATCGATCGTGGCCGTGAGGCAAACACTCTCGTCGATTGGAAGCGTGCTCTCCGCCTTGAAATAGTCGGCGCTGTGCAGCACGAAGCCGCGCCCCGTCTCCACCGGGCCGCCGAGATACACCGCCATGGCCGTCAGGTGAGAGGGCAGCGAGATCCGGTCCTCGGTGGGCACTATGTGAAGCTGCTCGAGGAGCTCGGTGAAGCTGATATTCGGCGCCCGCTGATTGATGATGATGCCCATGGCGCCCTCGGAGGAGTGCGCGCAAAGATAGATCACCGAGCGGGAGAAGCGCGGGTCGCCCATCGCCGGCATGGCGATGAGGAGTTGGCCATCGAGATAGCCTTCGTCCTCGGGGCCGGGTCGCAGTGCCATACATCCATGCTACAGCAGTTAGAGGACGAAGGAAGAGGCAACCGTGAATTAAGGCACACCATGCCATTCTCGCGCGGGCAGCCTCACGAAAGCGTGACACGTCTTGTGCCCGCCCGAGGTCGCGCCTTGTCCTTGGCGCCGCTAGAGTTCCGCTGCCGAGTTGAGCTGTTGCCTGAAAAATGTTCGTAGCTTGATGAATTGGGTCCGATGATCGAGACGCGTTTCTTCGTGCGGTGCGCCGCTGTGCTGCCTGCCATTTTCGCATTTGGCGTCGTTCTGGGCGCGCCGTCCGTCCTCACTGCGCTTGCGGCCTCCAAAGGACAGTCGGTCTGGGTCGACCAGACCAGTTCGAAGGTGAGGCTCGTCAGCGGCACTTTGGCGGACGACGGTGCGCCGGCGCTCTATGCCGGGGTGCAGCTTCGGCTGGATTCGGGCTGGAAGACTTATTGGCGGAACCCTGGCGATTCCGGCGTGCCGCCGAGGTTCGACTGGTCGGGCTCGAAGAATCTGAAAAGCGCGGAGGTTCTCTATCCGGTCCCGCATCGCTTTGCCGACGCGGGCGGAACGGCCATCGGCTACGACGACGAGGTTGTGTTTCCCGTCAGGATCACACCGGAGCGCGGCGGCGAGCCTGTCGAGCTTGCCCTCGCCTTCGATTATGGCCTCTGCAAGGATCTCTGCATTCCGAACGCGGCCGAACTGGATGCCGCGATTTCCCCAGATTTCGGCAAGGGCGACGCGCGTCTGATCGGGTCGGCGCTCGCCCGCGTACCGAAGCCGGCCTCAACCGATGCGCTACCGCGGATCGCGAGCATCGCCGCCAATCTCGATAGTCCGGCGCCAGGCCTCGAGATCGAGGTGCTGTTCCCCGACGGCGCCACGGGAACGGACCTGTTCCTCGATAGCCCGGAGCTCCTCATGCCGGTGCCGCAGCCGCTTGGGCCGCTTCGGGACGGCAAGCAGCGTTTTGCCGTCGCCTTCATGTCGGAAGCGGAAGCCGCCGCCATCAAGGGCAAGCCTCTGACCATGACGCTCGTCTCCGATCAAGGCTCGGCGGAATCGGTCTGGACAGCCGATTGACGGGCGGCACGCCGCTCAGCGTGCGACGCTCGGAGGCGGTCATGGATCCCGTCGCCCGCGCCGTACACCTTGACCCGCTCCATCCCCGAACTCGGCGAGTCCTTCTTGCAGATGTACCCGCACAGGTCGAGGCCGGACAGTTCGTCGAGGCGGGCCTTCGCCCATCGCT
>CAYUTT010000014.1:2995-14244 GCA_964447575.1 uncultured Methyloceanibacter sp. | reverse complement strand
GGGATGCGTGCAGGTGATAAATAGCTATGGGCAGGTCACGTACCACTGCCCATAATCATTGCTTTAGTGGCAAGGCTGGCGGCCTGGAACGCAGTGCCGAGCAGGCCGAGATAGACTGTCCTAAAGTCGGGGAAGCGTATTCGGGGGATCTACTTGCGCTGGCTATTACTACTAGTTGTCCTGTGTCTTGCGGGATGCGGATCGCTCCCGCGTGATCCGGTCCCGCCGGCGCTCGCCGAGGAAGCCGCTGTCATTGAAGGGGTTCAGGTCCGCTATTGGGGCGATCGCGCTCCAGACGACATGGGTGCGCTGGCCGCCGAGAAGTGGGCGCAGGTGAAGGCCAATAGGCCCGAGCTGCTCAGAAACGGCGGCCGCCCAAAGATTAGCTTCCTCGCAGTCTCGGGCGGAGGTTCCGATGGTGCGTTCGGTGCTGGATTGCTCGTCGGCTGGACTGCGCGCGGTGATCGGCCTGAATTTGACATCGTGACCGGTATTAGCACCGGTGCGCTAACCGCTCCGTTTGCGTTCCTCGGGCCACGTTATGACCCAGCTCTGAAGCACGTCTACACCAGCTATTCGACCGATCAGTTGGTTCGCAAGCAGCCGGTGCGCGGCCTGCTTGGCGGGGAGGCCTTGGGCAGCAATGCACCGATTGCGGGTGTGATCGCCGGCTACATTACTGAGGACTTCTTGCAAGAAGTAGCGCATGAGTACAACCGTGGACGCCGGCTCCTCATTGGCACCACAAACCTCGATGCACAACGTCCGGTGATATGGGACATGGGCAAGATTGCCATTAGCGGCGATCCGGGCGCTCTTGAGCTGTTTCGCAGCATACTTCTTGCCTCGGCCGCGATACCGGGCGTGTTTCCGCCGGTTCACGTCAAGGTTCAGGCGGAAGGACAACCGCATGAAGAAATGCACGTTGATGGCGGGACCACAAATCAGGTCTTCCTTCTGCCCACCCAAATCAGGTCTGGCGGCATGGACGCAAAGCTAGGGATTCGGCCGATCCGGCCTCTATATCATTCGTAACGGACGCGTTGCTCCCGAGTACACGGCTGTCAAGGCGAATACACTGGCCATCGCGGGACGCTCTATTTCCACCCTGATCAAGACGCAAGCCATTGGTGACCTCTATCAGATGTATGAGCTCGCCCAGAGAAACGGTGTTGACTATAACTTGGCTTACATCCCTGGCGACTTCCCCGACACGAGCAAAGAACCATTCGATCAAGTGTATATGTCCAAGCTGTTTGATTTGGGTTATGAGCTTGGACAAAGCGGTAGGGTCTGGAAGAAGACACCACCGCGGCTAGGTTCTGCGTCGTGACGCAGGGCCCCGCTATCCCCTGGAAGGTCATCGCTTTAATGCTCGCGATGGGCCTCGGAGCCGTCGTCATTTGGTTGGCGCTCATAATTACGGGGCTGATGGACCTCGGCCTATCTTTGTTGTGACCAACATGGCGTCCGCGTGGTCAAAGAGCGCGAACAGCGCGCTCCGCTGTCCTTCACAACGAAGTGCCCAGCACTACGGCAACTGATCCTTTCGCTCGCAACGATCATGGTGATCTCACTCGCTTGCAGCGGAGAGCCTGCTTGTGCTCAGACGCCCGGCGTTCTCGCGCAGATCTCTCCAAATAGCGCCTTCGTTTTGGGACCTCCGGCAGAAGATGGTCCGGTCGTGGTTGAGGCCAGCTTCGAGGTCAATGAGATCAACGCGATCAACGACGAGTCCGAGACATTTGAGTTCACGGGAGTTCTGACACTGAAGTGGCGCGACAAAAGGCAAGCTTTCGACCTCGAGGCAGCTGCAGTAAACGAGAAGATTTATCAGGGCGACTATCAGTTCAACGAACTCTCTCCGAGCTGGTTTCCCCAAGTGACGTTAGTGAACAGCGCTGGTTCGTATGAAAGCGAAGGTGT
Organism: uncultured Methyloceanibacter sp.; assembly: GCA_964447575.1. GTDB lineage: Bacteria > Pseudomonadota > Alphaproteobacteria > Rhizobiales > Methyloligellaceae > Methyloceanibacter. Next base: position 12,318 of record CAYUTT010000014.1, on the reverse strand, counting down.
CGTGCTGCGAGTGAAACCGGATGGCTCTCAGACCCTGATTCAGAAGATAAGCGCCGTGGCCAAGACGGAGCTCAACTTGCGGCGTTTTCCGTTCGACCAACAATCTCTACAAGCGATTTTTGAGGTGCTTGGTTTTGACAAACAAGAGGTGGTGTTGAAGGTAGATTCAGACACAGATAAATTGGCGATTAGCCACATCTGGATACCGCAGTGGACTGTTACAGGGGTAGACATGACGATACGGGATCGATCGGTGTGGTACGGAGAACCTCAACGCGCCTCTTCTCTTTTCGTCGCAAGCATCGATGTGGAACGGGAATCTTTTTACGTCAGCCGATTGGTTACCCTACCGCTCATTGTGATTGTCCTGCTCTCGTTCTCGGTCTTTTGGATGGACCGGTCGTCTTTGGGCGAATAAACGTATCATTTATTGGAATTCTGACCGCCGTGGCCTACCAAGTCGTGATGAGCGAACTTCTGCCCCGGATCGCCTACATCACTTGGATGAACGCATTTTTGAACGTCAGTTTTCTCACTATGGTGGGAACCGTGGTGGTGAACCTGGTGGTAGGTTCTTTTGATCAGCAGGGGAAGCCTGAGATCGGAGATCTCATTGATCGGCGTTGCCGATGGATCTTTCCTCTAGCCTACTTCTCACTCATTTTGGTCGCGTTTGGTGTCGCGTTTCTGCTTTTTTAGCCAGCTTATCGGCGTGGGGCCGAAGTTGCCGGCCTTCCGGCCTTACAGAGGGGTGCATGATCGTGAGCACAAGTGAATCGTCTAAGCCCACGTTTCGTGGAAGAGCAATGAGTGAACTCAAGGAACTGTTCTACATCACGGCGTATTTGTTCGTGGTGTTCAGTGCGCTCAGCTTCTACAAGTCGGCCATTCTAGAAGCCCAAGGTGTCCATTGGCTGCCCTGGGGATTCGCTCTCATCAAGGCGGTGGTCCTAGCAAAATTCATAATGATCGGACGCGCACTCCGTATCGGCGAGGGTCATCACCAGACAAAGCCCCTCATCTGGCCGATTACTCACAAGTCGATCGCCTTCCTTATTTTGGTCGCCGGGTTCACGGTCATCGAAGAAGCCATTGTCGGGTCCATTCACGGCAGAACATTCTGGGAGTCTATGGCAGAGGTTGGCGGCGGCACGACCGAAGAAATGATCGCGACTGCCATTATCATGTTCCTGATATTCCTTCCGCTTTTTGCCTACAGGGCTCTCGGCGAGGTAGTCGGGGGGACAGCTTTATTCCGAACCCTCTTCGTCGAACGGCTCAAGTTCGAAGTCGCACATCGGTAGTAGCCGATAGGCTCGGAAACGCTGTGAGCGTTCAAAGCATGATTGCGAGGCGCTGGACGAACCACACGCCGGCCAGCGAGCCGATGCCGTAGCCGGTGGCGGTGCGCGCCCAGGGCACCTTCAGCTCAAGCAGGCGGTCGACGATTGCCTTCAGCCCCAGCACGGAGAAAACGAACAGAAGCTGGCCAGCCTCGACACCGAGATTGAAGGTCAGTAACGCAAGCGGCACGTCGGATTGCGGCAGACCGATCTCTTTCAGCGCGCCACCAAAGCCCAAGCCATGCAGCAGGCCGAAGGCGAAGGCGACAATCCAAAGCGCTCTGCTCATGAGGTCGCTCTCGTTCTGCTTCTGGCGGAGGGTCTCAGCCGCCAGGAACATGATGCTCAGCGCAATTACCACTTCCACGGGCCCTTGCGGGATCTGCGCCCAGCCGAGCGCGGCAACGGCCAGCGTGATGCTATGCGCCACGGTGAAGGCCGTGATGACCTTCACGAGCATCCATGTGTTGCGGACGAGCAGCAGAAGCGCCAGCACGAATAGCAAGTGGTCGATGCCAAGCAGGATGTGCTCGATGCCCAGAAGGAAATATGTACGTGCGGTGTCGAGCCAGGTCGGTGCAGCGGCGACAGTGAAGGACGGCTGATCGGGCGTCAGGCGGGTTGCTTGAACGGCACCGTCCGATAATTCGACCCGCACGACCACCTCGGTGAAAGTGCCGGAGAGCCCGTCGATCGAGACCTGCTTGCCGGCAAGTCCGCCAGGGCAACCAACAACGAGCCGCTCCAGGATGGCGTTTCCGGCGCGCTCGGTGCGCGATGGCCCGGCATGAGAGCACGCTTCCGGCATGCGGACATACAGGCCGAGGCGCATGTCGCCGCGGGCGGGCACCTTGAAGCGCACATCGTAGCTCTCGGCGCCGGTTTGCTTGACCTCCAGGAATCCCGGCCGCAACTCATGGGCCACGGCGGTCCCCTGCACGACGAGCAAGAACGCGAGGGCGCAAATGATTCGGTTCATGGCCCGGCCCCCGGCTCCGGCGCCTCGGCCTCGGGGTTGGGTAAGACGACATCGTATTTGGCGAGCAGCTGGTCGTAGGCCTGCGCCTGAAATTCGTCCCGCTTCTCCGCCCGCCATTTTTGTGCCACGGCGTCGCGGACCTCGTCGAGATCCGGGTCGTAACCGTCGATGCGCTTCGTGACGCGCACGAGATGCAGACCGTACGCGGACTTGATTGGCCCTGCCCATTCGTCTTCGGGAATGTCAGTAAGACTAGTGGCGAACGTTTCGCCGAAGTTTCGGGCGATGCCGCCCAGCGGAGAAAGCGGCATCTCCCCCGGCAGCAAGGTCGGATCGCCCACATCCGGTGGAATTCCGTCAAACGCCTTCAGGACTTTCAGCGTCTCCTCGGCCCGAACGGGCGCCGCGTCCCCCGGCTTGTCGGGATTGAGGAATACCTGCTCGAAGGCGAAGCGCGGCTCCACGCGGAAGTCAGCCTTATGGGCGTCGAGATAGGCCTGAAGCGTGGTGTCGTCGGGCTGCAAGACTTCGTCGGCAGGTTCGGTGACGAACTCCATCTTCTGCTGCATGCGGCGGCGGATCAGCGTGTCGTCGCGTTCGAGCCCGATTTTGAGCGCTTCGCGGTAATAGACCTCCTCCTTGATGTACGCGTCGACGAGGCCGCGAAGCTCCTCGGGACTTGGCGACCGCTGCCAGGTCTTGGCGAAGACCTGCGCAAGCTGCTGCACCCGTCCCTCGGTGACGACGATCGTGCCGCGCGTTGCGTCTTGGTCGTCGCCGGCCACGAGTGCATAGAGCGCAAAGACGCCTGCGCCGATCAGCACGAAATGCACCAGCGGCTCCCGGACAAGCTTTGCGAACACAGTCATGGCAGTACTCGCTGCCGCTTCGTGACCGCTGTCGCCCGAACATCCCGTGCGGCAGAGGCGCTAGAGAGACTCATGCGGACTTGTTCCTGAGCCGCTTCTGGGCCGTAGAACCGCAAGAGCCCATGCTTCTCGGCATCGGCGGCAGCAAGTGCTCCCTCGGACAGGGCCTGGATCACTTTGCCATGCGTGACGATGACGAGGTCACCTTTCTCCGGCCCATCGACATGCGGGCTCACAACATACCCTTCGGCTGTCGCCGCAAAGCGAACCCATAGCATGGACTCGAGCAGCACCGCCGCGAAGCTGACGGGCTCGACATGTCCCTCGGCAACAGACAGGCGGGCGCCGAGCACCTCCAGGCGCGCTATCGTCTTCCGATAGGCAAAGAGATCGCGCTGGTCGGGAGTCCGCGGCGGCAGGAGACCGGTGTTCTCGGCCTGCCACACGGCGGTCTGCACGTAGAGCGCCTTCGGGTAGGACCAGTTCAGTATGCCGCGCGCCAGCGCCTGCGGGCTGTGATAGCCACAAGCCGCCGCCGGCGACGCGGCCAACATCACAACGACGACCGCGAGGCTTGCTAGCAGCGCAAGCCCACTCCGACTTGCGCACGAGGTCACCACGCGCACAGAGCGCATTACCGGACTTTGCCTCATTCCTTCGGCGTGTACCAGATCGGCGATGTGTAGGCGCGATCCTGCAAAGTCATGGTCGTGCCCGGCAGCGGTTCCGTGCTGTAGAACTTGGCGTCGTATGCCGTCCAGCGCGGCTTCGGAATCTCGAGGACGCGGCCGTAATAGAACGCGGGCTGAGACGGATCGAAATCCGGATCGGTCCAGACCGTGATCAGCTCCGGCGCGCCGATCGTGTTCGTCCAGGTCGCTTCCGCGACGTCCACGGTGTTGCCGACCGGTGGCACCTTGCCGTTCTCGCCCGGCTCGCGGTCGCCGGACCAGACCACGTCGTAGACCTTCTCGTGCAGCTCGCCGTCCGCATCGAGCCAACCCTTGACGATCTGATAGCGGTCGAGATTGGCGCCAATCGGATCCTTGAGCGCGGCGACCAGGAAGGCGGGCGATTTGCCGGCGGGTGCGCCGCCCAGATCGCCGCCCATGGGCACACCCTTCGTGTAGCCCGCGATCGCGGGGCTGCGCGTGTGCGCATCCTCTGGTTCGAAGTCCCAGCCGCCGAAGAAGCGCACGATCATGCGCGGTCCGGTGGTGGCGTAGGTCTCCTTGCGCTGCATGGCGTCCCAAATGGACTTGCGCGTGTTCTCCGTCGCCCAGACGGCAGCATAGCCGGAGGCACCCACTTCCCAGTCCATGATTTTGATGCCGGTTTCGGGATTGTCGATGAAGGCTGCCAACATGCGTTCCGGGCTCGGCTCCTGGGGCGTGGTCTTGCCGAAGAAGTTGTCTTCCTGCATGGCCGCGAGACCGGTATGCGCGTCACTGCTGCCGATCAGGCCGAACTTATAAGGATTGGTGCCGAGCTCCTGGGCGAGCTTCAGCCCGTTCTTGTAAGCCGCGCGGGCATATTCGAACTCGAGCATACTCTTTTTCTTAGGTACGCTGCCGTCGAGATTGCCCTTGTCCCAGATCTCGAAGTCGGCGAACTCGTCGTTCGGCGAGAGATAGGGATGCGCTTCGCCGGTGCCCTTGGTCTGGGTGGTCTCGTAGAGCCGTTCCCATTTCGCCCGCGTCTTGGCGTAGTCGCTGTCGATCTTCTTGCCGAAGGCCTCGACCATCGGGAACATCAGGCCGCTAGAGAGATTGCCGTTATGCGCGATGGCCAAGACACTGCCGCCGGTCTTCTCCTCGTAGGCGGCCATCCACTTCCAAAGATCTTCGGGATCGTCGCTGCCGTAGGGCGGATAGACGGTGAACGGCTCGACCTGGGTTGCCTTGTCGCCGTTGTCGCGGAAGATCACGTTGCGGTGCAGGTTGTTGCCGCCGGTGTTCGACGTCCATTCGTAGCCGATGAAGGCGGTGAAGCGGCCCGGGTCGTTGTATTCCTCGGCCGCGTCGATGGTCTCCTGCCACGCGTTCTTGTAGGCGAGTGTGCCCGGATAGTACATGAGATCTTCCGGGAACTTGTTGTGCGAGAAGGCGACGATGATTTCGATCGCGGCTTCCGCACCCTTGCCGGACTGAACCATGTCGTACCATTTCTTTCCGGTCGGGTCGGCGAGGATGCTCGCCTTGCCCGCAAGCAAGTCCGGGAAGAAGCCCATATTGTCGGAGTGGTCGGCCACCACGAGAAAGTCTAGCGGCCGCGAAAGCTTCACTGGCTGGCCGCTGGACGATGTCACCTGCTCGCCGCGGGCGAAGCGGTAGGCGTCGCGCGGGCCGATACGCGCGCCGAAGGCGCCTGCATCCATCGAGAATGACGTGTGCAGATGTGTATCGCCAAAAAATGGCCGAGTCGGAAAGTCTCGGCCTGCGTAACGCGAATACACCGGTTTGTCTGGATACAGCTTTGCAGCCTCTTCCGGGGTCAGCGTGCCCGAGTCCTGGGCAGCCGCCGGCACTGTCAGTCCAAGCACCAGTGCTGCGCTGAATCCAATAAAGTAAACGCGCCGCTTCATCCCGTCCTCCCTCCAGGTTTGCGGGGCTATTCCACACCCTTGAGGTACATTTGGCAATCTCTCGCCGCTTTGGCCTGAACCGTAGCGACCTCCGTGTCCACACCTGCCAGAGGTCGTCTTTGGGTCAAAACCCGGCGGTAGCGTCTCGTTGGCGTCGAGTCAGCTTCACCCTAGTAAGCGGACGTTCGGCCACAAAGTTACTTGGTCCGCGTCGTGCCACAAGCGGCCATAAGCGCCCGGCACTAATCAGTCTATTCTTGCTGCTTGCCTTGAGAGGTCACCAACGCTCTTACCAGAAGGTATGCGGGATGAAAATCCGCCTTTGCCTTGCCTGCGTTGAGGCTAGCCACGGGAGCTGTGTGTGTTGGCGCTGTGTTGTTGGTTTAGGCTTTGACCTTGCCTCGGGTTTCTCGCCATTGGGCGTTGGTGCTGCTTTCGCTGCTCCCACATCTGCTGGTGTCTCAGCCACCATCGTTTGACCAACGCGCGGAGGTCTTGCTTGATCTGCAGCTGCAGGCGTGGCTTTGCTAGCCTTCGCCTCCCCAGCTTCAACTATTGCAGCTCGTGTTGGTTTAGTCCCGTCGCATTCTGGACAATAGAACACGTGCCTTCCGATCGGCTGCCCGTCACTGTCCGCCCACGACGGCAAGGAACCCCCTCGTCTCTCTCGAACGATTACTGGGTTGAGGAAGTGTGTCGCGCCTGCCGTCGGATCCGGGATGTGTCCGGCCAGCACAGCGTCTGCGATCTCCGCGGCTTCCAGGTAGCGCGGGTCAGTCCGAGAAAGCTTTGCTATCTCATTTTTGCGGGTCATCCACGGCTCAAATTGCCATGGCGACGTGACGACGTCCGCAATCTTGCGACCCCATCTACCACTTTTCTTCCGATTTAGAATCACGTGGGCCACTGCGACCTTGCCAAGCTCGGTCTCGCCTGATGCCTCAAAAGCTAACGTCCTGATTAGGTAATCGCGTCCATCGGGACCAGGACTCGAAGCGATCATGATCAATTGCGCAATGTCCTCGGGAAACACCGGCAGAGCCTGCGGCAAACCAGTGTAAGGGAGAACGGTTATACCTGGTGCCGTCGGCAAAGGATCTGCCAAGAACAGCAGACCGGATACATCTTCGCCAAAGGCAGGCAGGGGCTCGCGGAACGCCCCCGGAAGTATGTTGAAGCCTTGGGCTGGATAGAGCGACGCGTCGGACGCCATGGGAATGGCGTGCTGGTCGCCGCTCTTTCTTACATTGGCTAGCAGCGGCAACGCGTCAGGACGTGAACCAGACAGTTCAGCGCGGACAAACAACGAAATGGCTAGCGCGGCAGCCAATACTCCGATGACTACATTGGTGAGGTAGTCCAAGTGTTGCGTCCAGCGAAGCAAGGACGATAAATTATTTGGCAAGCCTCTAGGGGTCGCCGTCTCTAGATTCCGGCGCTGGCTACGCCGATTGAGCGGTCCATCCTGCTGGCGAGATTCTTCATTTTCCTCCTGTTGAAAACGAGCTTGGGCCGACGGGCTTCGAAGCCTATCGCCATGAAGAGAATTTGCAGCCCCAACGCGCTGCTCGATCTGTTCGGTGCTTATAGGATGGGCACGTAAATTCCGGACGGCTTCATGAGATGGCGCGGCGATGTTGTCGTGATTTGGATTTCGAAGAAGTTGCCGGAGTCGCGCGCGTCTATGTGCCGAGCTGACCTGTCGGGTCGCGGGTCGAGAAGACAGCTCGCGCTTTGGCAAATCTGTCAAAGGCTGACTATCGGCGGGGGCGTTAGGTTCTTCGAGATCGTGACGTGCGGCGGCGATGACGTCTGCCGATCGCCTCACGATCCCCTTTATCCGCTTATGGTCAGCGTCGTCGATCCAGCTCCGACTGTCCGACATCCCTCACGCTCCGCACCCATGACGCGTCACACTGGAAAGCAGCAAGCGGTTCGCAGATGATCATCAAACCCTCTGTGAATCGTGAACAAAACTATTTGACGTTCGCAATTCAGAGAGGCCTATTACCGGTTATGGTTAATGGCGTCTGGGCACATGCTCCATCGTAGTCGTCCGGACGATTTAGACGCTTTAGCAGCAGAAGTGAGTTGGTGGGGCGACGCTTAGAATCGGGGGAAAGCCCCCTCTGCCATAGGAACAAGTTATGTTCGCCTTGGGTCATGACCGGCCCAATAAGCGCACGCGAGATATTTCCGGGCTCCGCTCCTAAGCCGCCCCAACGTCTGAAAGCTTCCGGTGAACACCACCAAGCAGACGTGGGCTTCGATGTGCTCCCATGTCGGGGTGGTGCCAGAAGCCGCATTGGATGCTTGTTGGGAAAGTAACGTCGGTAAGGAGTCGAATTGCATCAAAAGCTCTTTGACCACTAGTGCCAGGCCATTACCGCTGCGGACAGGCATCTGCGGCGCCGCCGTGTTTGTGCTATGTGCAGTCTAGTTGAGGCACGACCATTGGAATCAATGGGCCCCGGTGCGCAGTGCATCGCGGGGCCCTGATCTTCATCTTCGCCTCGGCGAAGGATGTCTGAACTTCGCAGCTCAGTTTAGAGACCTTCTTGCGCTTGGCGCGATGGCACGCCCTCTTGGCCCGAGACGTCTTGCTCTTTCCGCTTCGCTAGAGGAGACGCCTTGTGCTTTTGCGCCCTATCAAGCGAATCCGCTCAAAGGAGTATTCGCGGTTTGTCGCAAAACAGCACTGCTTGGTCGCTTGATCCTTAGCCGTGCTCCTTGCCACACCCCGCATGTGCGCTTTGCCCAATCGAGAGGGCTCGGGCTCAAAGTGAGCGACGAGTTCACGGTTCCAATCTGCGCCATCCATCACACCGAAAATCACGCCACAGGCGCTGACCGCCTATGGTGACGCCGGCACAGGGGCGGCTGTGGGCGGGGAACCCTCGCCAGCGGGCACAGTTGCTCCCCGAACGACCGGTAACACACAGCCCACGGTTCAAAAGCGGATCTTCCGCGGGGACGCTCGACGCGATCCTTCGAAACTTTGACTTTGTCGTCAGTTTCGATCGCAGAGCGCTAGCGCGAAGCACCGCGGTGCTTACCTATAAGGTCGCCGATCCGGGCTGATAGCGGCGCCCTCCAATCCTTCCGCGTCACCATCGGCTTCGGTCTTCAACCACTCCATCCCACTTTCACCACAGGTGGCAGACCACCTCACGAAGTCCGTCCCTCGAGAGGCACCGTCGCGTCGGAAGCCCGCAGCGGGGATTGTAGTTCTTGTAAAAGCCTTCGACTCAAATTCTTAATAACTTCGATTCACATTTTTCATTCTGAGGCAGGGTGCCACAAAATCGCAGGAGGCTTTTCTTTATTGGCGGCGAGGCTGGTGTTTGCCTGCAGCAATGCCGGACTCCGCCTTGCTCGCAAAGAAGCAACCTTGTGACAGCTGATACTCCCCTTTCGAGTTTGTGAGGCGAGCTATGACGACGAGACACCAGAAGGCACTGCACCCAAGTAGCGAAGCAAAAGCAGCAAAGACGGGAAAGGGAGTAGCAAAACCGCGGAGACCCGCGGAGTCTAAGCCCCAGACACAT
>CAYUTT010000014.1:0-2895 GCA_964447575.1 uncultured Methyloceanibacter sp. | reverse complement strand
TGCGGAGCCTAAGCCTCAAACACATGATGCGCGGCGCCCAAGTAGCGAATCAAAAACAGCAAAGAAGGGAAAGGGAGTAGCAAAACCGCGGAGACCCGCGGAGCCTAAGCCTCAAACACATGATGCGCGGCGCCCAAGTAGCGAATCAAAAACAGCAAAGAAGGGAAAGGGAGTAGCAAAACCGCGGAGACCCGCGGAGTCTAAGCCCCAGACACATGATGCGCGGCGCGCAATTAGCAAATCTAAGACTGCAAAGAGGGGAAAGAGAATCACGAAGCCGCGGAGACCTGCGGAGCCTAAGCCTCAAACACATGATGCGCGGCGCCCAAGTAGCGAATCAAAAGCAGCAAGGAAGGGAATGGGAGTAGCAAAACCGCGAAGACCCGCGGAGACTAAGCCCCAAACAAATGATGCTTCCCCCTTGAGGGTCTGGTTAGTGGGAGCCGCCCTACTGCTAATGGCTGCTATCGTAGGCTATCATTTGGTGCAGACGCCCCAACGCCTCGAAACGGTGCAGACTGAGCTTAACACGCTACGCAAGGATTCCATCCAGGGGACGAGACGGGCGGCGAAACTCGAAGAGGCCACTGCTCATCTCAAAGCAGAACTCAGCCAGGCTAACGCCGAGCGTAACGAACTTCAGAGCTCATTGCAGCAGGCGACTTCGCAAATCGAACGATTGAGCGACAGTGCCGACGCAGTCCGATCCTTGATTGAGCGTGAGTTCGCTCGGTTTGAAGCGCTTCAAAGCAAACTCGAGGATGCAAAACGAACTGCGCAGCAAGCCGAAGCGCGCGCCGCGAAATCTGAATCAAGAATCGATGAGATGCGGCATAGCCTGAAGGCGATGCAAGCCGAGTTGGAAGCGCGCCAGCAGGCATCCTTGCAAGCGACTTCAGAGGCTGAGAGATACAAAAGGCAGACCATAAATCTGAAATCGGAGCTTGAGAGGAGCCAGCAAGCACGTGACTCGCTTGAGAAGGAGCTGGACCAGGCTAAGTCTCAGATCACGCAGCTCAAGGAAGGGTCGCTCAAGGCGAAAGAGTCTCTGCCGAAGTTAGCCCATACGACCATTGCGTATCCGCCCCACGGCCCCAAGGGTCGTGATTATCTGATCAGGACAGTCGCCTTCGAGGCCGGAGGTGAAAGCGAGCTTGGCAAAGTCGCAGTTGCCCATGTGGTTCTTAATCGGGTGCGTAGCGGCAAATGGGGAAACAGCGTCGAGGCTGTGGTTACCTACCCGTGGCAGTTCGAGCCCTGGATGACCCGGCGCAAAGAGCTTGAGAAACTTCATCCGTTCGACCCGCGCTTTCAGAAGGCCGCGAGAATAGCGGACGCTGTTCTTGCGGGAGGAGTGCCGGATCCTACCGCCGGTGCCACGCATTTCCTCAACCCGGTCGTTGTTCGGCAGAGACGGGGGGGCTCCCTGCCATTGTGGGCGCGCGGAAAGGGACAGCCAATTGGCAGACACGTCTTTTACTCGCCCGACGACCAAGATGCGGGACCAGAGAGAGATGACGCAAGGCGCGTCTCGGCTGCGCGTCCTGCTCGTGTTTATAGCTCTCGCGGTCCAGGCTAGAACGCGCCGCGCAAAATCGATGAAGCGGCGCGTCGCCACCACCAAGGAAATCGGAGCGGATCTCGGCATAGCCTCTCATGTTCGAAGTTTCAGTGCGCCCCGATCTCTGGCGAAACGCGAACATCAGGCCGCGCACGCTTAGGGCGACGCTCCACGGTTCGCCTGAAGGCCGTCGCCAAGCCAGTGCAGCGCTGACGCTCTCAAGCCCTTAGGCGCTCGGCAAGGGTGTGCACGACGGCAGCGAGGGATCGGCTGACGTCCCATCGGAGGCGTCGTGTACGCTGCCGCGGTCTCATCGCATCTGGAATTCCGACTCTTCGAAAGTCGCGCGATGCCGCCGCCCGCTTCTCTGCCAATCGGGCAAGGAGACGAAACCAATTCGCCTTCTTGGCGAACAGCGTCCTCTGCTCCCATGACGCGCTCTCGTCCTCCGTCAGCTTCTCGTAGGAGGCGGCATGCCTTAGGCAGTCTTCTGCTGACAGATTCATGGGGGGCAGAATGCGCCCCCAACGATTAACAGATCGCTGACCTAGTCTAGAAAGCTACGCTATATTAGTTGCCGCTGAAATCGGAGCTTGGGGGGAGTTCGATGGACGACCACCTGAGAGCAGAGTGCCAATACTACGAGCAGGAAATAGAAGCGGTCGAGGCCAAGTGGCGGACGCTTAACCGAAAGAGGCCGTACGCCTGGCTGTGCATCGGAGCCGGGGCCCTATTCTTAATCGGGTACTTGTCCGCAATAGACGAGGCCAATCACGAAAACCTTGGAACGCTTGCGCTAGTCACGTTGGTAATCGGCGGCATTTGGGTGTACGACCTAAGAAGCCGCTTGGACGCTCTCCGTCGGCGCAGCGCGGCTCTCCGCGAAAGCCTGAACTCCGGTTCAGCACCGCAGCTTCCGCGCTGATGGGGAAGGGTCCCGTACCCCGGTATCCGGCGGGATGCTCGGTTTTGAGCAGCGTGATTCCGTTTGCAACGCCGATCCAGGAAGCTTCGCATCACAACTAAGTGACTAGGGTGACAGAAAAATGTCCGGTCCCAAGTGCTAGAATTAAACAGAGGGGCAAGACCAAGACGCCCAACCAAGGAGATCAGACATGAGTAGAGGTTATATCACGTCAGCCTTTGCAGGCGTTCTGTTGCTCGGTCTAACCACAACAGGCCTGGCGGCCACCGGTGAATTCGACAACATGTGCGCAATGGGTCTTGCGACGGAGCAAAAGGTTGAAACTGATTGCTCCGTGAACGCGACCTACGAAGGCAAGACCTATTGCTTCGGCAATGAGGCTGCCAAGGAGCAGTTCATGAAGGACCCT
>CAYUTT010000013.1:0-14498 GCA_964447575.1 uncultured Methyloceanibacter sp. | reverse complement strand
GCTCGGCAAATGGGGGATTCGGCTTGTCGCGCGCGCGCCGGTGCGGCTTGGCCATCGCCTCGCGCGGACTGATTGCGTCTGTCTTAGTCATTCTTCTTCGACCCCGCCCCCCAGGCACCCGCCAGACCAGAGCTGCGAACTTCCGCGCAGCGGCTGTCGCCGCCATCTATGGCACGGCAAGGCTTTTGGATGGGTGAAGGGGCAGGGCGTTGGAAGGATGCCCTCGACCTATGGTTAAGAGGCCGTTTCGTCGAGCTGCGGAAGCTTGTGAATGCCGGCGCCGAGGTCGGAGATATAGAAATCGACGACCTCCCGGGTCATCGCCTCGACGGTGAAGTGGTGCGCCACGTATTTCTGGAGTTCGGCGGCCCGCCGCAGGAGCGGCTTGGGGTCGGCCAGAAAGGCGCGCAACTGGCTCGCGAGCGCGTCGACGTCGTCCGGCGGGATCAGCGGCATGGGAATGTCACCCATGATTTCCGGGATGCCACCGACATTGGTCGCGATCATCGGCATCTGGGCGGCCGCAGCCTCCAGCACGATATAGGGAAAGGATTCGGCTCTGGATGGCACCACGACGCAGCGTGCCCGCACGAAGGCGGTGCGGGCCGGCTGCGGACCCGAGAACACGACCCGTGCGCTGAGCCCGAGCTTGCGAGCCATGCGCTTGAAATGCTTCTCGTCGGGTCCTGAACCGACGATGATGGCGCGGCCCGGGAAGATCGTCTGGTGTGCGGCGAGCGCTTCCAGGAACACATCGACGCCCTTGAGCTTGCGCAACTCGCCCACGAACACGAAGTCGGCCGCATCGTCGGCAAGCAACGATTCGTAGAACTCGTGACGGTAGAGGCCGTTATAGATAACGCGGGCCGGGCAGGGCGGAGGTCCCACCAGCTCGACATAGCGATTCCCTGCGAACATGCTCTCGAAAGTCATGCCGTCCGTCAGTGGTGCGAGCTTTCGCTCCATGGCGAGATAGAGCCGGCCCGACAGTGTGGACTGCGAATAATGCAGCACGCCCCCATGGGGCGTGTAGACCACTTTCGTCCCTTTCCGCTTGCGCAGCCGCCGGCCCGCTAACCTGGCATAGGCGCCTCCTTTGGCGCCGTGGCCGTGCAACACGTCCACCTCGAGCTTGCGCGCAATCTTGGCGATCTTCCGATAGGTATGCCAGTCGCCGAGACCCGGCTTCCGGCTCATAGGAAGGCGCATGACGCCAAGCGTGCAATTGTCCTCGAGCTGGCTGAGCGCTACATCGATCTCGCTGCCGCCGGTGCGCGAATCGCAAATGACCCCCACCTCCGCGCCCATCTCCGCCTGCCCGATGGCAAGATCGTGCACATGGCGGAACAGCCCTCCGACCGGCGCGCGTAGGCAATGGAGAATGCGGAAGTTGGAGCTCACGAGACCCGGGATGCGGAAGCGGGAAAGGGTTCTCTTGAGCTTCTAGAAGAAGCGTTCGAGGACGTAAATAGTGTCGCCTGGCTGGACGGGGTAGTCGGCGGGGACCATGACGGTTGACATGACTCCGCCGAAGCGCCTGGTGAGGCGTACGAAGCGTTTTTTGGCGCGGTCGGTATAGCCTTCGGCGATGGCGACGGCGGCCTCGACGGTCATGGCGCTGACATAGGGGTATTGGCCTGGCCTGGTGACCTCGCCGAGGATGAAGAAGGGTCGGTAGGTCTCGACCTCGGCGGTGACTTTGGGGTCCTTGACGTATTTGCGGGCGAGGCCGCGGGCGATCTCGCCTGCGAGTTCGAAGGTGGTGAGGCCGCGCGCGCGGACGGGTCCGATCAGGGGCAGCGCCACGGCGCCCGAGCCGTCGACGCTATAGACGTTGGAGAGGTTGTCCTGGCCGAAGACGATGATGCGGACCCTGTCGCCCGAGTCGAGGGTGTAGGTCTCGTTGGGGATGACGGGGACGCCGGGGGGCTTGAGCCTGCGCCGGGCGGATAGGCCGCGCCCGGGGCGGGCAGCGGCGCGGGCGTGGACAGGGCGAAGTCCGGCGCCGTTAACCCCGGCACGGCGCCGCCCTTGCAGCCGCGGCAAACACTGCCAGCAAGAGAAGAGCGGCGAGCTTTAAGCCGGTGACGCGTGCTGCGGACATGCTCCGAAGCTAAGCCTGGCATGGTTAACGAATGCTGAGCGGGCGTGCCGATAAGACGCGGCACTTAATCCTTTGGTTACGGCGATCTGCGAAGGTTGGCTCGCCCGCGTTCAGGAGTTGAAGCCGTTGAGCAGGTCCCGCCACAGCCATCCCGCCGACGATGTCGATCTTGCCGCGCTTGGCGCCGCGTTGTGGCGGGCCAAGGGCTGGATCTTTGGCCTGGCGCTCGGGGCGGGGGTGGTCACCTTCCTCGGCCTGTCCATGGTGCGGCCGCTCTATACCTCGGAAGCGCGCATCCTGGTGCAGAACGAGGAGTCGGCCTTCACCCGGCCCACCTCCGATAGCGGCCGGGACCCGCGCCGCGCCGCGCTCGACGAGCAGGCGGTGCAGAGCCAGGTGCAGGTGCTGACCTCGCGCGACCTGCTTCTGCAGGTGGTCAAGGACCTCGACCTCACCAACGATCCGGCCTTCGCCAAGGATGCCGGCCAGACACCGCTCAAGCGGCTGCTGACCCGGCTCGGGCTTGGCCGCGGCAGTCCGGAATCGGAGGAGGAGCGGGCGGCGACCGCGCTCGCCGACCATCTCAGCGTGTTCCAGCTGTCGAAATCGTCCGTGATCGCGGTCGAGTACAGCTCGGGCGACCCAAAGCTTGCGGCCAGAATCGCCAATACTCTGGCGGACGTCTATATCGGCTGGCAGCGCAGCGCCAAGATCGAGCAGACCAAGGACGCGACCGCCTGGCTCGAGGCTCAGATCGAGGCCTTGCGCAAGGCCACGGCGCAGTCGGAGGAGGCGGCGGAGGCGTTCCACGCCAAAGAAGGCCTCTATGCGGGCTCGAACAACGTCACCCTGAACGCCCAGCAGCTCTCGGAGCTCAACAGCCAGCTGATCCTGGCCGAGGCGCAACGCTCCGAAGCGCAAGCCCGCGCCAAGCTGATCAAGCAGATGCTCGCCGACAACGGCGACATCGACGCCACGCCCGAAGTGCTCAAGTCGCAACTGATCATCAATCTGATCGAGCAGCGCGTCCTGGTGCAGCGGCAGCTGGCGGAGCTGTCGGCGACGCTTTTGCCCTCGCATCCGCGCATCCAGCAATTGCGCTCCGAGCTCGCCGACGTGCGCGCCCAGATCCGCGACGAAGGAGCCAAGGTGGTCAAGAGCCTGGAGAACGAGGCGCAGGTCGCCGCCGCGCGCGAAGCCTCGCTCCGGGCAAGCCTGAACGCGGCGAAGAGCACCTCGGCGGGGCTCGGCGACTCGGAGATCAAGCTCAGGGCGCTCGAGCGCGAGGCCAAGGCCAATCGCGACCTGCTCGAATCCTATCTCGCCCGCTACCGCGACGCCTCCGCCCGCCACGACATGGGCGCCGTGCCGGCGCAAGCCGCCATCGTCTCCAGAGCCCACGCCCCCGTGCAGCCCTCCTTCCCCAAACGCGGGCCGCTGTCCCTCCTCGTCATCGCCGCAACCGCCCTCATGGCCACCGCCTATACGCTCGCCCGCGAACTCATCGCCCCGCCCGCACGAAGGCCAATGTCCCAAGCGAAGGAGTCACATACGCGGCAGCACCGTCGCCCTGAGCGCACGCCGCCGGCACCTGCCGAGCCTGTGGTCTCGTCGATCCCTGCCTCGAAGATCCGGCCCGCGGCGGCTGTCAAATCGTCTCCACCGGGAAAGTCTGCCCCTCACGCCGCTGAGCCGGTTCGGCCCGCGCGCAACCTGCCGGTGGTGATTCCTCCCAAGACACCAGAACCCGCACAAGCGAAGACGGAGCCCAAGCCGCCGGAGCAGGTGATCACCGGCACGGAAGCCGCGGAGCCCACCGGCACGCCGCCCGCCTTCCAAGCCAAGGAGCCCCCCAAGAGGCCAAGCTGGCTTCGTGTCAGCACACCACGGCGGCCACACGCTACCCAAAGGGTGAGGCGAGAGACGGAGATACCCGAGACGAATGCGGAGATCGGGACTGCACCGATAGCCTCGGAAGCAGCGCCCGAGCCGGCGCCTGCGGGGAGAGTATCGCAGCAGGCACCTCAAGAGCCTGCTGCCGCGGGTCTCCTGGATCGTCTCCGCCAAGAATTTGCCGAAGGGACGCCTGGCATCGGAACAGCGGCCAAGGACACAACGCTAGGCCGGGCAACAGGGTTCTTGGACCGCTTCCGCCGCGGTAAGGCCGCTGAGGAAGAATCGCCACCCACAACACCGGAGACACCAAGCTCAAAAGGGATCGAGATGGCCGCACTCAGCCCAAACGATCTGCGCCATTACCTTACGCAGAGGATCGCCTCACCCAGCCTCGATGAGCCCGCTGCAACAACGGCCAAGACCAAGGGCGGGAGCGGCAAGGCCGTCCCAGTGCTGAAGTCGCTCGATGCGGTGTTGGAGAAAGTGCTCGCCGCCGCCACGGGAGGGTTGCCGCGTGCGTTGCTGGTGGCCGGGACCTCGCCCAAGGCCAACGCAACACATTTGGCTATAGGACTTGCCCGCGCGCTCGCGGACCATAACGAGCAGGTCGTGCTTGTCGACCTTGCCAAAGGCGCCTCGGCCGTCTCGGGGCCACTTGGCATGCCGCGGGTTCCAGGCTTCACTGATCTTGCCGCCGGGCTTGCGAGCTTCGCCGAGGTCATCCGCGTCGACGACGAGACGCCCCTACAGGTCATTACGACCGGCAATCCAGCAACGCGCGGACAGGAGCCCGAGCCGGACTGCTTCATGCGCGTCTTCGAGGCCCTGACACAAGCCTATGGCTGCGTCGTGCTCCATGCCGATATGGACGCCGTCCAAGTGCTAATGCCTGCGCTGAAGTTCGAGCTGCCCGTCATGGTCGCCGTGCTGCCTCCGGGGGCTGGCCTCGAGAGCGAGGAACGCGCTCTGTCTACGTTCCAGGCCTTGGGCTGCCCGGTGGTCGCCTACGAAGGGAACGGAAAATCGCGCCGCATGGGGCTGTTCAGCCGCAGCGCTGCCGTATGACTGAGGGCGCGTTAATCGCCACGCCCAAGCAAGCGCTTCCGCACCACTTGCGCAAAGGACCACAAATGCCGGTTCGACTTGATCGCGCGCTTCAGCCTTGCCGCGCCGGCAAGCGGTAGCGTCAGGACGAGGCCTTGTGGCTTGAAGGCGATGAAACTGTCGAATAGGGCATAGGTGACGTTGCACCATTCTTATGCCGCGCCTGTCCCACACCGAGGTCGAAATAGGCGAGTCCCTCATCTGCGGCGGCCTTGATTTGGTGGCGCAAGAGTAGTGCGCCGGGGGATTGGCGCTGCGCGTCGCCTTCGGCGAGCGACGAAAGCATGACCCCGACACGGCTTTGGCAGACCGTCCCGCAGAAGGTGGCAAGCACCTTGCCGTCCAAGGCGACATAGCCCAGCCTGAGCCGGCTCGGATTGTCGGCCTCAAGCAGTGCCACATTGCGATAGAACGTCCGGGCAGGTGCATCGAAGACGTCCTTGACACCCATGGCGGAGAACTGACGAGCCTTCTGGGCGAAGAACGTGTCGAGCAAGGCTAGGCGATCGTCCCGGGTCTCGGCCCAGCCATAGTCGAGCCGGCCCATCTCCAGAAGCTTGCGCTCCTTGCGGTCGAGGGTGCCGCGCGAGCGGCGGCTGAACAGGCTCTCGTAAAGCGGGGTAAAGGCACCGAGCTTGATGGCGTAGCCGCTATTTGGTGCAGGCTGATGCGCCAGCAAAGCAAATGGATTGGGAAGATCGTCCCAGGCGAAAGGCTGGGCCGCGAACAGGGCGACGGCGGCCCCGACTTGGCGCCCCGCCTCTCGCAGGAGGGAAGTCATGTCGGACGCGTCTAGCCCACGCGCCGCTTCCGGCGTGAACAGGCCCATATTGTAGTTCGCGTGATCCTGACCGAGCCATTTCAGCACATGGAGCCCAAGCCGAGTCTCCATCTCGAACGGCCATAGAAACAGCGGGGCGTGGTCGGCGCCGTACCCCACGACGATCACCGCCTTGCGGCCCTCCGGCCCGAGCACATGCTCCGACCAGGCCTGTGCCCAGCCGTAGGTCTGGGCGCTGGTGCACGGGGTGATGGCCTGTAGGTGCTCCCAGAGACCCTTGAGGCCCGACAGATCCTCCGTAAGGCGGAGCGAAACCGGGCCGACAGACATCCCTATTGTGAAGGGCTCGCTTTGCGCGAGCTTGGCGCCCGCGATCGCTGTTTCAGGACGAAACAAGGCCGTGGAATTCATAACGCCAAGCACCCTTTTTCCAACGTTTTTCGTGGCGTACTGGTGCCTAGTCGCGACCGGCAATCGTTTTGCAAGAAACCCTGGTCACAGTGGAACACCTCGCGTCGACGATGGCAGAGCGAGGTTAATGGTTGATGCTCAGAGAGACCGCCAAGGAGGGGAGGGCGCGTGACGAAGGTAAAAACCGCGATGATGAAGGCAGCGATGGCCGGGCTCTACCATACCGGCGCCCATCGTTTGCTCGCGCCCTATACGCAAGGGGTGGGCGTGATCTTTACGCTGCATCGCGTGCGGCCGGAGCCGGTGGTGGCGAATCCGTTCGCCCCGAATCGCATTCTCGAGGTCACACCCGAATTCCTCGATACCGTCCTGGACCAAGTGCAGGATGCCGAGCTTGACGTGATCGCACTGGACGAGGCGGTAGAGCGCCTGCACACCGGTCGTGGCAGGCGCTTCGTGTGCTTCACCTTCGACGACGGCTACCGTGACAATCTTCGCTACGCCTATCCCATGTTCAAGCGGCGCGGGCTTCCCTTCACCCTCTATATTCCCACGGACTATCCGGGGGGGCATGGCGAGCTGTGGTGGCTTGCGTTGGAGGAAGCGATCGCCGGCGCCAAACGAGAGATTCTCATAGACCGGGAAGGCGAGGCATGGCGTCTGCCGGCCGTGACGACCGCGGACAAGGAACGCGCCTTTGAAGAGGTCTATTGGTGGCTGCGCGGTATCGATGAGGAGACGCAACGCCGCGCCGTGCGGGCCTTAGCTGGGACCTGTGACATCAATCTTCAGGCCCAGTGCCGTAAAGAGGTAATGACCTGGGACGAAATCAGAACCCTGGCGGCCGATCCCATCGTCACCATCGGCGCGCATACCAAGAACCACTTCGCCGTTGCTAAGCTATCGGAGGCCGAGGCCATGGATCAGATGGCAGGCAGCGCCGATCGCATCGAAGAG
Source organism: uncultured Methyloceanibacter sp. (assembly GCA_964447575.1). Lineage (GTDB taxonomy): Bacteria > Pseudomonadota > Alphaproteobacteria > Rhizobiales > Methyloligellaceae > Methyloceanibacter. Next base: position 7,245 of record CAYUTT010000013.1, on the reverse strand, counting down.
GAGATCGGCCGGCGTCCGGTCCATTTCGCCTATCCCTATGGCGACCCTGGCAGTGCCGGTCCGCGGGATTTCGTGCTTGCCGCACGCGCCGGCTTCAAGTCCGCGGTGACCACGCGAAAGGGCATGCTGTTCCCCAGTCACAAGGACCATCTGACAGCGCTGCCGCGGGTGTCGCTCAACGGCGACTATCAGTCACTCACCTACACGGCCCTCTATCTTTCCGGCGCGCCATTTGCCCTGTGGAACAAGTTCCAGCAGGTCGACGCCGCCTGAGCGCTGCGCCAGATCAATCGGGCCGTTGCATCCAGCGGATGAGGATGCCGGCCGGCAAGACCCAGAGCAGGCCGGCCACCAGGAAATAGCCGAGCTGCGCCAAAGCGGGCGCTTCGGTAATCCGGCCGGAGCTGATGGCGACGGCGATCCAGGTATAGAGGACGAGGAAGATCAGTAGTCCGATGGTACCGATCAACTTGCGGGTGCGGAGTCTCATGACGTGTGCCGCTGCGGCAATGGGGCTGATCCGGCGAGATTGAGTTGAGGGCCCGACCCCGCTATCACCCCCCGTATGACCACGGTCGCTGCCCAGAGCCTAGGCCTCGCCGGAGAACACGCCATACCCGCCCGACACGCACGGGCGCTCCGCATTTGGCTTGGTGTCATTGTGTTTCTTCTCGTCGCGATGATCCTGGTGGGCGGGGCCACGCGGCTGACCGGTTCTGGTCTCTCCATCACCGAATGGCAGCCCGTCGTCGGCGCCATACCGCCGCTATCGGAGGCCCACTGGCAAGAGGCCTTCGAAGCCTACAGAAAAATTCCCGAATATACCGAGATCAATCGCGGCATGAGCCTCGATGAGTTCAAGTCCATCTATTGGTGGGAATGGACTCACCGGTTTCTCGGCCGCGTCATCGGCCTCGCGTTCCTGCTACCCTTCATCGGCTTCTGGGTAGCCGGCTATATTCCGCGTCCGCTCCTGCCGAGACTGATCGGCCTCTTCGTCCTTGGTGGGCTCCAGGGCGCGCTCGGTTGGTACATGGTGATGAGCGGTCTCGTCGATCGCGTTGACGTCAGCCAATACCGGCTTGCCGCTCATTTCGGTCTAGCGATGGTCATCCTGGGCTACACGCTGTGGCTGATCTTCGGATTGAGCGGCAGCGGCGCCCAGGACAAGCGCAGGCGCCTAGGCGCACCGGCTGTCGTCGCCGGGCTTATGCTGCTTCTGATCTTCGTACAGCTCCTTGCCGGCGCGCTCGTCGCGGGCATCAAAGGCGGCTTCGGCTTCAACACCTGGCCTCTCATAAACGGCGCCTTCATTCCGAGCGGCCTCGGTGAAGCCTCGCCCTGGTATCTCAACCTGTTCGAGAATCCGCTCACCGTGCAATTCAACCATCGCATGCTGGGCTATGCGGTTGTGGTCGCAACGATCCTGCAAGCCGTGTGGCTCTCCTACCGAAGCGCGGGCCAGGTGGTTGTAGGCAGCGCCGTGACGCTCGCCGTTCTCGCGCTCTTGCAGGCAACGCTCGGCGCGTGGACGCTCTTGCTCGCCGTTCCCATTGAGCTCGGCCTCGCCCATCAGGCGGGCGCCGTCGTCGTGTTCGCCGCGGCTCTCTACCATCTCTGGCTCGCCCGGCACATTCCGGCGAGAGCGGAGGGTCAGATCGCCGCCAGCGCCTGATCGAGGTCGGCGATGATGTCGTCGACATTCTCTAGGCCGATCGAAAGCCGCACCACGTCGGCGCCGGCGCCCGCGCGCTCGCGTTGCTCGTCCGAGAGCTGTCGGTGCGTGGTGGACGCCGGATGAATAATCAGACTCCGCGTGTCGCCGATATTGGCGAGATGGCTGAAAAGCTTCACGTTACTCACCAGGGCGATACCGGCATCATAGCCCCCCTTCAGCCCGAAGGTGAACACGGCACCGGCGCCGTCTGGGCAATAGCGCTTGGCAAGGCGATGGAACGGATTGTCGTCAAACCCTGCATAGTTGACCCAGGCGATCTTGTCGTGGCCGGAGAGCCAGGTTGCGACCTGCAATGCGTTGTCGCAATGGCGCTGCATGCGGAGCGGCAAGGTCTCAATGCCGGTGAGAATAAGGAAAGCATTCATCGGGGCGATTGCCGGGCCGAGGTCGCGAAGAGAAAGCACGCGGGTCGCGATGGCGAAGGCGAAATCGCCGAACGTCTCGGCTAAAGTGATGCCGTGATAGCTGGGGCAGGAGGCCGATAGGGTCGGATAGCGCCCGCTGCCCATCCAATCGAACGTGCCGCAATCGACGATGACGCCCCCAATCGAGTTGCCGTGGCCGCCGAGGAACTTGGTCAGCGAGTGCACGATGATGTCGGCGCCATGCTTCTTGGCCTGAATGAGGTATGGCGTGGCTAGCGTGTTGTCGACGATCAGCGGTACGCCCGCTTCTTTGGCGACCGCCGAGATCGCTTCGAGATCCGTGATGATGCCACCCGGATTGGCGATCGACTCAACGAAGATCGCCTTCGTCTTCGGCGTAATGGCTGCGCGAAACGACTCGGCATCCGTGGTATCCGCCCACTTCACCCTCCAGTCGAACTTCGTGAAAGCCTGCCCGAACTGGTTGATCGAGCCGCCGTAGAGCTGGCGCGCGGCAATGAACTCGTCGCCCGGCTCGAGCAGGGTGTGAAACACGAGCGCCTGCGCCGCGTGACCCGAAGCGACCGCAAGGGCCGCCGTGCCCCCTTCCAGCGCGGCCATGCGTTCCTCGAGCACGGCCTGAGTCGGGTTCATGATCCGGCTATAGATATTGCCGAAGGTCTCAAGGTTGAACAGCGCCGCGGCATGGTCCACGTCGTCGAACACGAAGGACGTGGTTTGATAGATCGGCGTGACTCGCGCGCCGGTCGCAGCATCCGGCTGCGCGCCGGCATGAATGGCAAGCGTGTTGAAGCCGGGCATTCGCTCCTCAGACATCGGTCGCTCCCTCGTTTCCAGGCAGGCTACTCGTAGACACGTTCTAGGCTGCAAACCTTGCAACCGGCAAGGACGGGTTAGCCGGAGTCGGGCCGCAGCGCGCGTTGCTGCCCGCCCTTGGCACCGAGCAACGGACGCCTGCTCGACAGCATGCGTGAATTGACGCCGGCCCAACCGATCTCGCCCGAAAGCCGCCCGTACTCGATCTTGGGGCAGCGATTCATCACCACTTTCAAGCCGGCCTCCTCGGCAAGCGTCGCCGCCTCGTCGTTGCGCACGCCGAGCTGCATCCACACCACCTTGGCGCCGATGCGGATCGCGTCACGGGTGATCGGCAAGGCAGCCTCGGCGTTGCGGAAGATGTCGACGATCTCCACCGGCCTGTCGATGTCGCTGAGCGTGCCGAAGACCTTTTGATCGAGAATGGTCTTGCCCGCATGACCCGGATTGACGGGGATGATGTCGAATCCCTTTCCCAGGAGATATTTCATGGCGAAATAGCTCGGACGCGAGGGATTTGGGCTCGCGCCCACCATGGCCATCACGCGGTGGCGCACGAGAATGTCCCGGATATAGGCGTCGCTATAGTTCTCGTGGTTCATGGGAGATGCAGGTGGGGAGGGAGAGGAGGCCCGCCAAGTCAGCGCGGCCAATTCGGTGGCCGCTTGTCCAGAAAAGCCCCGATGCCTTCCTCGGCTTCCAGGTCCAGCATGTTCTCGACCATGATCTGGCCCGTGTAGCGATAGGCGTCCTCCAGCGGCACCTCGAGCTGCCTGTAGAAGGCCTCCTTGCCGATCTTGAGCGTGCGCGCAGGCTTCTCGGCGATCTTGCGGCCAAGCTCGACGGCCTCGTTGACCACCCGGTCCGCCTCGACCACACGATTGACGAGGCCGAGCGTCTTCGCATCCTCCGCGCCCGCCATCTCCCCGAGCAAAAGCATCTCCATGGCCGCTTTTCGCGAGACGTTGCGGCTGAGGGCGACCATGGGCGTCGAGCAGAACAACCCGATATTGACGCCCGGCGTGGCGAAACGCGCGTCGAGGCTTGCCACGGCGAGATCGCAGCTCGCCACGAGCTGGCATCCGGCGGCCGTGGCAATGCCGTTCACCGCCGCGATCACCGGCTTCGAGCAGCGTACGATGGCGAGCATCATCTCCGAGCAGGCCGCCATGGTTTCGGTATAGAAGGCGCGCCCGTTGTCGGGGTCGCTGCGATGGGCCGTCAGCTCTTTCAGGTCGTGTCCGGAAGAGAAGGCGGAGCCCGCGCCGGTCACCACAATCGCGCGCACGCCCTCGGAGCGGCCGGCCGCGGTCACTGCGTCGTGGAGTGCCGCAATCATCGCTCGCGAAAGGCAATTGCGCGCGTCCGGCCGATTCAGGGTGAGCACCCGCGCTGGCCCCTGATCCTCTTGCAGAATGAGGTCGCTCTCGCCGATCTGCTTCACCGCTGCTGACGTCATGGTCTGCCGACTCCGTGAGCCTGCTGCTCTCCTACAGACCGCTTATAGAAATACCGGCAAAAGACACGCAATTTCATCACGCTTCTAGCAGGTATCAAAATACCACATACAGAAGACGTTGATTTCATTGAATAACACTATTCCTCTTGACCGCGACGGACCGAGCCGCTAGAAGCGCCGATCTTTGCAAGCCCCGAGTGATGCGCGCCATGAAAACCTACTCCGCCACGCCCAAGGACATCGAGAAGTCCTGGATCCTCATCGATGCCAGCGGCCTCGTGGTCGGCAGGCTCGCGGCGCTGATTGCGACGCGGCTGCGTGGCAAGCACAAGCCCAGCTTCACGCCCCATATGGACGACGGTGACAATATCGTCGTCATCAATGCCAGCAATGTCGTGTTCACGGGCAACAAGCTTGCTGACAAGGAATATCACTGGCACACGGGCTACCCCGGAGGCATCAAGAGCCGCACCGCGGCGAAGATCCTCGAGAGCAAGCACCCCGAGCGCGTGCTCCAGAAAGCTGTTGAGCGCATGCTTCCCAGGGGCCCGCTCGCCCGCAAGCAGATCAAGAACCTTAAAGTCTACGCGGGTCCCGAGCATCCCCACACAGCACAGAATCCCGTGACGCTCGACGTCGCCGCCCTCAACCCGAAGAACGCAAGGAGCGCTTAGGAGCCATGAGCGAGACGACGACGCTGGAAGATCTGGCTCAACTCAAGGCCGACGCGCCCGCCCCCGAGCGCATCTACGAGAAGAAGGTGGACGCGCAAGGCCGTGCCTATGCGACCGGCAAGCGCAAGGACGCCGTCGCTCGCGTCTGGGTCAAACAGGGCCCGGGCAAGATCACAGTAAACGGCAAGGACCATAGCGCCTATTTCGCCCGTCCCGTGCTGCGGATGATCCTGAAGCAACCGCTCGTCACCGCCAGTCGCGAAGGCCAGATCGATGTGGTCTGCACCGTTTCGGGCGGCGGACTTTCGGGTCAGGCCGGCGCCGTGCGCCATGGCATCTCCAAGGCGCTCACCCGTTTTGAGCCGGAACTCCGAAGCGTGCTTAAGAAGGCGGGCTTCCTCACCCGCGATGCCCGCACCGTGGAGCGAAAGAAGTACGGTAAGGCCAAGGCCCGACGCAGCTTCCAGTTCTCCAAGCGCTAGTCACGTATTCTTCTTTTCCGCAAACTTGTCATGCGCGGGGCTTGACCCGGGCAGCCACGCCGTTGCACCTCTCCAAATGGAGAGCCAATGGAATGGATTGCCGGGCCACGCTCGGCAATGACGATGGGTGTAACGGTGATGGAAACCAAACCTATCCGCGCCGCTGTTCTTGGGGCCTCTGGCTATACCGGCGCCGACCTGATCCGGCTCGCCGCCAGGCATCCCAGCATCGAGATTGTCGCGCTCGTCGCGAAAGGCCATGCCGGGCAGACGCTCGCGCAAGTGTTTCCGCATCTTGCCAGTCTCGATCTGCCCGCCCTCGTGACATCGGACGAGGTCGATTGGAGCACGGTCGATGTCGCCTTTTGCGGGCTTCCGCACGGCACCGCCCATAGCGAGATCGCCAAGCTGCCTGAGCGCGCAAGAGTGATCGACATGTCTGCCGATTTTCGCTTGCGCGACCTCGGCGTCTATACCGAATGGTATGGCGTTGAACACAACGCACCCGCGCTGATCAAGGGCGCCGTTTATGGGCTGACCGAGCGTTATCGCGACACGATCAAATCTGCGCGGCTCGTGGCCTGTCCCGGCTGCTATCCGACCGCCGTGCTGCTTGCGCTGCTGCCGCTCCTCGAAGCCCAGTTGGTGGCGACCGAGGACATCATCGTCGATGCCAAGTCGGGCGTGTCGGGAGCCGGGCGCTCGCTGAAGCAGAACATCCTTTTTTCCGAAGCGGGCGAGGGCCTCTCGCCCTATGGCATCGGCAATCACCGCCACGTGCCGGAGATCGAGCAAGAGCTGAGCCTGGCCGCTGGCGCGGACGTGACGGTCAACTTCACCCCGCATCTCGTGCCCATGGCGCGCGGCGAGCTTTGCACCTGCTATGTGCGGCTTGCCGGCAAAGCAACGGCCGGTGACCTGCGCCAAGTGTTGACGAACGTATATGCCGCAAGCCCCTTCGTCCGCGTCGTCGAGGAGGGCGTGGTCCCTGCGACCCAGCATGTGCGGGGCTCAAACTACTGTCATGTCGGCGTCTTCGCGGATCGTATCCCTGGCCGCGCCATCGTCGTCTCGGCCATCGACAATCTGGTGAAGGGGTCGGCCGGCCAGGCTCTGCAAAATTTCAATGTAATGCATGGCCTCGACGAGACGACGGCGCTCGAACAGCTGCCGCTGTTCCCATAGACCGCCTGCCATCGACGACCGACCCGTCCGCGGCCTGAAAAGCTCGTCTAGTGGCGGTTCTTTACGTAGGAGCCGGGCGCGTCCTCGACGGGCTTCAGAGGACCCGCCGACGGGTCGCGAGCCGGGATCTTCTCGCCCGAACGTTCCGCAAGCCAAGCAGCCCAGTCAGGCCACCATGAGCCCGGGGCTTCGGTTGCCTTCGCCGCCCACTCTTCGAGTGTGTCAGCCGGCGCGCCGGTCCAGAACTGGTACTTCCTCTTGGCGGGCGGATTGACGACGCCCGCGATGTGGCCCGAGCCCGCCATTACATGGCGCACCGGACCGCCGAACAGCTTGCTCCCCTGAAAGACGGAGCGCGCCGGAGCAATGTGGTCCTCTTTGGTGAAGAGCTCGTAGATCGGGATCATCACCTTCGAGAGGTCGAGCTTCACGCCGCCAAGCTCCATCTCGCCCTTGCTCAAGCGGTTCTCATGGTAGAACTCGCGCAAGTAGAAGGCGTGATTTG
>CAYUTT010000012.1:4170-15132 GCA_964447575.1 uncultured Methyloceanibacter sp. | reverse complement strand
CGACCAGCTCAGCCAGAACGAGGAAGACGAGCAGGCGGCCAAGGACGGCGAATCGGATCCCAACGCAGCGGACGATCAAGACGAGTCCGCCGAGGGGCAAAACCGCGCCGAGCTCGCCACTGAGAGCCGCGCCGAGCCCGACGATACGGCCGAGGATACCCTGGAGGACCAGGAGGATGGCGCAACCGACCAGTTGGACCGCGACGCCGAGGCCGCCGACCTGTCCCGGCGCTCCGATCCCTGGCGCCCCAACCTCTCCGTCCTCGATGATCCCGAAGCGTTCGGCTATAAGGTCTTCACCCGCGCCTATGACGAGATCATCACCGCGGAGGATTTGTGCGATCCGGAAGAGCTGGACCGCCTGCGCGCGTTCCTCGACAAGCAACTGGTCGCGCTCCATGGCGCCGTGACCCGGCTCGCCAACCGGCTCCAGCGCCGTCTGCTCGCTCAGCAGAACCGCGGCTGGGACTTCGATCTCGACGAAGGCACCCTCGATGCCGCAAGGCTCACGCGTGTCATCGTCGACCCCATGCACCCGTTGACCTTCAAGCAGGAACGCGAGACCGAGTTCCGCGATACCGTGGTCACGCTGCTCCTGGACAATTCGGGATCGATGCGCGGCCGGCCCATCATGGTCGCAGCCTGTTGCGCCGATATCCTTGCGCGCACGCTCGAGCGCTGCGGCGTGAAGGTGGAGATTCTCGGCTTCACCACGCGCGCCTGGAAGGGCGGCCACGCGCGCGAGGCCTGGCTCAACGCCATGAAACCCGCCTTGCCCGGACGCCTCAACGATCTGCGGCACATCATCTACAAATCGGCCGACGCGCCCTGGCGGCGCGCCCGGCGCAATCTCGGGCTGATGATGCGCGAGGGATTGCTCAAGGAGAACATCGACGGCGAAGCGCTTGCCTGGGCGCATCAGCGGCTCTTGGCGCGGCCGGAACAGCGGCGCATTCTGATGATGATCTCCGATGGCGCGCCGGTCGACGATTCCACTCTTTCCGTCAACTCCGGATCCTATCTCGAGCGGCATCTGCGCCAAGTGATCCACGAGATCGAGACTCGCTCGCCCGTCGAGCTTCTCGCCATCGGTATCGGGCATGACGTCACGCGCTATTACCGCCGGGCCGTGACCGTCACCGATGCCGAGGAGCTTGCCGGCGTCATCACCGAGAAGCTCGCCGAACTGTTCGACGAGGACGTCGCCTGGCGCCGGCTGCATCGCGCCGCACTGGCGCCTACGCGCTCTAGGCGCCTGAAGCTTCACTGAGTTGCCTCTCGCCGCCCGCAGAACGGCAGGGTCGCTTGCGACCGTGGTGCTCGTCCTGGCGCTCCTTGTCGTCGCGCCGGAGTTGGCGGGGAAACCCCTTCACGTGCTGGAGCGCCCGATCGCGACGCGCGTCTCCGCGGTACCCATCAGTTTCGATCGCGACCACCCGGAGCGGATCAGGTTCGGCAAGCTCGAATTCCGCGGCGGACTGAACCTCTTCGCCAAGTCCCGCCATTTCGGGGGGTATTCGGGCATCGCCATCGATCCCTCCGGCACGACGCTCCTGGCCGTCTCGGACGCGGGCACGTGGATGCGCGCAACGCTCGCCTATGACGGCCGCAGACTGAAAGACCTGGACGACGTGGTGCTCGGACCCATTCTCGGCCATGACGGGACGCCGCTCCGCACCGAGTCCGAACGCGATGCCGAAGGTCTCGCCATGATCTCGGGCGACACGCGCGCAGGCACCGCCTATGTCTCGTTCGAGCGCGAGCATCGCATCCTGCGTTATCCCTTCGACGCCACGCGCTTCGGCCCGCCCGACCGCCAAGCGATAGCATTGCCCAAAGAGGCGCGGGCCATGGGCGCCAACCAAGGCATCGAAGCCCTCGCATTGATCCGGGTAGGCCCGTTGAAGGGAACGCTTGTCGCCATCGCCGAGCGCCTTACGGATCCGAACGGCAATTTCAAGGGCTGGATGATCGGCGGGCCGTCGCCGGGCGCGATAACCGTGCGGCGGCTGGGCGGCTTCGACATCACCGGCGCTGCAGCACTACCCGACGGCGGGATCGTCCTCTTGGAGCGCCGGTTCCGCTATCGCGAAGGCGTGCAAATGCGCGTCCGGCGCATTGCCGCCGCGGAGCTCAGACCCGGTCGCTTGATCACGGGCGAGGTCCTGCTCGAGGCGACCGACAGGCTCAATATCGACAATATGGAGGCGATCGCCGTTCACCGCTCGCACGCGGGCGAAACGATCCTCACGCTGATGTCGGACGACAATTTCAGCATGCTGCAGCGCTCGCTGATCATGCAGTTCGCGCTGCCGTAGCCCAGAGCCGGTCCGGACCCTTACGTCGACCGTTCGCTTAGGACGCGGCGCGAGCCTCGGTCGCCTTGGCGATCTCGCGCTTGAGGCGCCGCGCCTTCAGGGACAGCTCATCGTCCCCTGCCTTCAGCAGATAGGCATCGAGGCCCCCGCGATGCTCCACCGAACGAAGCGCATTGGCGGAGATGGTAAGCCGGACGCGCTTCTTGAGCGTTTCGCTCTGCAGCGTCACGTTGCACAGATTCGGCAGGAAGCGGCGCCTTGTGCGGCGCTTGGCATGGCTCACATTGTTGCCGGTGAGCACGGCTTTGCCGGACAGCTCGCAGCGACGGGCCATGGTCCTTTGTCCTTCTAACGAGTATCATATGAAAGCCGGGATGCGGCTCGTGACTATCCACAAGCGCGGCAGCCAGGGAGGCGAGATATACGGGCCCCGCCCTTTTCGGTCAAGGCGCCGCCTAGTTTTCTGTATATGCTCACGAATTGACGAATCCGCCAAATACCTGGACATTCGCGGCCCGGGGACGCCAGCGGGGCATCCGGTCAAAGGAATCGGTAGGCATGTGGGCAGCGCGACATTGCTTGAGCCTTGTGGCCGTGGCTGCCCTCACGCTCGGGCTGCGGCCCGCTTTCGACGGCGAGCGCGCCCTCGCGGAGAGCCCGGCGGGCTCGGAAGCGCGAATCATCGCGATTTATCAGGTCAATCTCGGCAGTTTCAATCTCGGCACGTTCCGCGTGACCACCAATTTGCGCGGCGACGGCTATGAGATGCGTGGCGAGGGCAAGTTCTCCATCCTCGAGGGACTCGTCTATCGGTGGCAGGGCGTAACCTCCAGCCGCGGCCGGGTGACGGAGGGAGGTCCGGAGCCCGCTATGTACGCGCTGAGCTATTCCGACGGCGGCCAAAAGGGCGAGCGTCTGCACATGACCTTCGGCGACGGCGCCGTGCAGCGCGTCTCCATTGTCCCCAACAGCCGCCCATTGCCGCGTACCATCCCGGTGACGCGGGAGCAGCTCGAAGGCGTGCTCGATCCTATGAGCGGTGCGTTCCTCACCGCCCGCTCAGCGAATCCGAACGGCGACCTCAGCGTCTGCAACCAAATCCTTCCAGTCTTTGACGGCAAGGCGCGCTACGATCTGGTGCTCAAGCCGAAGAAGCGCGTCATGGTGCAGAACCGCGCACCAACCTCCTACACCGGACCGGCGGCGGTTTGCGGCGTCAAGTTCATTCCCATCTCCGGCTATCGGCCGGACGACCCGGGGATCAGGGCCATGTCCCAGTCCGACGAGATCGAGGTCTGGTTGATGCCGGTCAAGGGAAGCGACATGTATGTGCCCTATCGCATTGTCCTGCCCACGCCTGTGGGATTTGGCACCGCCGTCGTAACCTCGATCCAGGTCGCGGGCGCGCGACGTGCTAGCATCGACTAGACGCACTCGCATCGACTAGGCGGAACAAGCGCACTGCCACCGCATCAGGTATTAACGCGAAAGCCGCAAAGCCCAATATGTCGTAGGGAACGGAAGTTGAAAATTTACGCTCCCCTGATTCGTCCGCGCTCCGTTCCTGTTGCGATCACGTACGATGCGGTATGCAGCGCGTGGCGAAACCCAGATATAGCGGTCGCCTGGGGACCGGTGGAGAGGCGCGAGGCTGTCCCAGTTTGGGGCAGAACATAATCCGAATGGGCGGAGTCCGCGATTCGGACGGGATTCGTTCTGCCCCCGTTCACGGGTGAAGTCGGAGTCACGTTAAGAACTGCGTAGCATGACCAAGCCTTTTTCCACGCAATCCACAGGTCTGGCCAAGGGCCGCGGCGTCACCGCTGTGCTCGGTCCCACCAATACCGGCAAGACCCACCTTGCCATCGAGCGCATGCTCGCCCACGACGTGGGCGTGATCGGCCTGCCGCTCAGGCTCCTGGCGCGTGAGGTGTACGACAAGGTCGTGGCGCGCGTGGGCGCGAACCAGGTCGCGCTCATCACCGGCGAAGAGAAGATCAAGCCGCAAAGCGCGCGCTTCTTCGTGTGCACGGTCGAAGCCATGCCCCGGGAGCTCGAGGCGGACTTCGTCGCCGTCGACGAAATCCAGCTCGCCGCCGACGCGGAGCGCGGTCACGTCTTCACCAATCGCCTATTCCACGCGCGCGGTCTCAACGAGACGCTTCTGCTCGGCGCGGCCACAATGCGCGATGCGATCCGCGAGCTTCTCCCCGGCGCCAATCTCGTGTCGCGGCCGCGCCTCTCGAAGCTCTCCTACGCGGGCGACAAGAAGATCACCCGCCTGCCCCGCCGCTCGGCCATCGTCGCCTTCTCGGTGAGCGACGTCTACGCCATCGCCGAGCTCGTGCGGCGCCAACGTGGCGGCGCGGCGGTCGTCCTTGGCGCACTGAGCCCGCGAACGCGCAACGCGCAAGTTGCGCTCTATCAGAACGGCGACGTGGACTTTCTGGTCGCCACCGATGCCATCGGCATGGGCCTGAACCTCGATCTCGATCACGTGGCCTTCGCCGGCATACGCAAGTTCGATGGCCATGCCCACCGCGACCTCACGCCCGCGGAGATCGGCCAGATCGCCGGCCGCGCCGGGCGCCACATGAACGACGGCACCTTCGGCGTGACGGGCCAGGTCGCGCCCTTCGACGCGGAGCTGATCGATCGCTTGGAGGGCCACGCGTTCGATCAGGTGGGCGTCCTGCAATGGCGGAGCCGCACCCTCGATTTCGCCTCGATCGAAGCGCTCAAGGAGAGCTTGCGCGAGGCGCCGGACCATCCTCGCCTCACCCGCTCGCGCGCGGTCGACGATGTGATCGCACTTGAGAGCGTCACCCGCGACGAAACGGTCTGCGAGTTGGCTCGGGCGCCTGCGGCAGTGGGCCTCTTGTGGGAGATGTGCCAGATTCCCGACTACCGTAAGGTCTCGCCCGCGAGCCACGCCGACCTCGTCGCCACGCTCTACCGTTTTGCCATGAGCGAGGAGGGCAAGATCCCCGAGGACTGGTTCGCCAAGCAGGTGGCGCAGTCCGACCGGACCGACGGAGATCTCGATACCTTGTCAAATCGGCTCGCGCAGATACGCACCTGGACTTTCGTCTCCCATCGCCCTCAATGGCTCCACGATCCCGAGCATTGGCAGGGGCGCACCAGGGCGATAGAGGACACCCTGTCGGACGCTCTTCACGAACGTTTGGCACAACGCTTCGTCGACCGTCGTACCAGCGTGCTGATGCGGCGCCTGCGCGACAAGGAGGAGATGATGGCCGAGATCGGCACCGATGGTCGGATCCTGGTCGAGAACCATTATGTCGGGCGCCTCGACGGCTTCCGCTTCACGCCCGACGCCTCGAGCGACGGCATTCACGGCAAAGCCGCACGCCACGCCGCCGTGCAGGTGCTCGCAACCGAGCTCACCGCGCGGGCCGATGCCCTGACCGCCGCGCCCGACGAGGCCATCGCCTTGACACCGAACGGCCGGATCGTCTGGCAGGGCTCGGAAATCGGCCGCCTCGAACGCGGCGACGCGGCTCTGCGGCCTCGCATCCAGGTCTTGGCCGACGAGCATTTAAGCCCACCCGACCGGGAACAGGTGACGAAGCGGCTCGAGCGGTGGCTCGCCGCCCTTCTCGATGCCAGGCTGAAGCCGCTGATCGCGCTCAGCCAGGCACAAGATCTGACGGGCCTCGCCCGTGGCCTTGCGTTTCGCCTGACCGAGAATCTCGGCGTGCTCCGCCGCGATACGGCCGCGACCGAGATCAAGGCGCTCGACCAGACGGACCGCAGCCAACTCCGCAAATACGGCGTCCGCTTCGGTGCCTTCAATCTCTATTTTCCGGCGCTGCTCAAGCCCGCCGCCGCCGAGTTGCTCCTGCTGCTCTGGGCCTTGCATTCGGGCCAGGAGCTTGGCCTCGACACTGAGGGGCTGCCGGCGCGGCCGCAGCAGGGTTTGACCTCGGTCGCGGTCGACAAGGCAATCCCCGAGCCCTATTGGCGCGCGGCAGGCTTCCATGTGGCGGGCAATCGCGCCGTGCGCATTGACATGCTCGAGCGGCTCTCCGACCTCATTCGGGCGCGCGTCAGTTGGCGGCCGGCGGAAGGCAGCGACGCCGTCCCCTCCGGCGCGACCGGCGATGGCGGTTTTCGGGTCGTGCCGGAGTTGATGTCCATGGTCGGCTGCTCCGGCGAGGATTTCGCCTCGATCCTGCGCGCGCTCGGCTTCCGCCTGGAACGGCGGAAAGTCGGCGGGGGCAACGGCGCGGCCGAGTCCGCCAAGGCAGAGCACGTGATCGCCGCGAGCGATGCACCGGAGGACGCGCCAGCCGAGCCGCCTCAAGATGAGCAGGGGTCGGAGGCGGCAACGCAAATCGGCGCCGCAGGAACGCTCGAACCCGCTTTCGACGAGATTTGGCGTCCGGGCAAGCGAAGGGAGAGCCGGCCACAGCGTGGGGGACGGGCCGCGCAGAAGCCCGGAGAGGCCAAGCACCCGCCGCGCCGGGGCAAGAACCACGGGAAATCCCGGCAGGAGGACCGCGGCCAAACAAAGCCGCAGGACCGCCAATACCAGCCGAAGCGAGAACGGCCGGCGCCGGAGCATTCGCCATTCGCGGCTCTCAAGGACTTGCGCGACAGTCTCGCGGCTCGGGGCCGTCCCGAGCGGAGCTGACGCCACCCGCCCATGCCGGAGCAGCGCCTCGATAAATGGCTTTGGTGCGCCCGGATCACCAAAACGCGCTCGGGCGCGGCGCGCCTGGTTGCCGACGGCAAGGTCCGTATTAATGGGGATCGCGCGCTGAAGCCGAGCCGTCTGGTTCACACCGGCGATGTGGTCACCGCGACGAGCTTAGGCCGGCTCACCGTGTTGCGCGTGGTCGACATCGCCGAACGCCGGGGGCCCGCGAGCATCGCAGAAAGCCTCTACGAGGACCTGACACCGAAGGACGTGCCGCCACCGGAGAGGCCGCTGGCATCGTCGCGCTCAGGCAGACGTCCGACCAAGCGCGATCGCCGCCGTTTGGACGCGCTTCGCAGTGGCGAGATTTAAGAAGAGAGCACCTACGCCGCCGGCGTGAAGCGCCGTTCTGCGGATGCCGAGACGCCATCGATACGGCCCTCCCGCAAGAGAGCCGTGGCCCGATCGGCGGGCACAGGCCGGCTGAAATAGTAGCCTTGCGCCTCCTCGCAACCGGCGCCGATCAGAAACCGCATCTGCGCCTCCGTCTCGACACCCTCGGCGATCACGTCGAGGCCAAGCTCATGCGCAAGCCGGATGGCGGCGCGCACCACGGCGGCGTTCCGATAATCCACGGTGACGCGGAACACGAACTCCTGCGCAAGCTTGAGCCGATTGACTGGATAGGTGGTGAGGTATTTGAGCGACGAGTAGCCGGTGCCGAAATCGTCGATGGCAATTCTCGTTCCCAGCCGGCGCAGATTCTCCAGCATGTTGGCGTTACGCTGGGTCGCTTCCATGAGAACCGACTCGGTGATCTCGAATTCGATATCTGAGGGGTTGACGTTCCACCGCACGAGGCATGTCTCGATTTCCCGCTCGAGTTCCGAGCCGCTCTTGAGCTGAACGCCAGAGACATTGACCGCCAGCACCGGGGGCGCGATGCCTTCCGCGTGCCAGGTCTTGAGTTGCCGGCAAGCCTCGTTGAGGATCCAATCGCCGAGCAGTGCGATCACGCCGGTCCGCTCCGCGATAGGAATGAACGAGGCGGGTGTCAGGAGACCGCGGGTGCTGTGGTTCCAGCGCACAAGCGCCTCAACCCCCGTAATGCGGCCGGTCGCCAGCTCGACCTGCGGCTGATAGTAGAGTTCGAATTCGCCCTCTTCGAGCGCCATTCTGAGCTCCTCGGCGACCCGCACCCGCTCATGCACCTGACGGTCGAGCTCTTGGCTGTGGAACCGGTAGCAATTTCGGCCCTCGTCCTTGGCGCCGTAGAGCGCAAGATCCGCCTGCACCATCATCGCCTCCGGTCCCGCGATCTCGCGCGAGAACAACGCGATGCCGATACTCGAGGTGACCGATAGCTTGTGGCCCTCGATGACGAAGGGCTGGGCAAGAGCTTCGCCGACGCGGGCCGCGAGTGCGCCGGCTTCCGTCGGATCGTTTGCGCTCAACACGAGAATGGCGAACTCGTCGCCGCCGAACCGCGAGACCAGATCTTCCTGCCTTGTCACCCGCTTCAGCCGTGTCACGACCTCTTTCAACAGCTCGTCGCCCATGGCGTGGCCCAGCGTATCGTTCACGTCCTTGAAGTCGTCGATGTCGAGATAGAGCACCGCGAATGGCGGCGCACCGCGCCGGCTCGCGGCGAACGCCATCTTGAGCCGCTGCATGAAGGCGCGGCGATTGGCCAAGGCGGTGAGATTGTCGGTCTCCGCGAGCTGCAGAATCCTGCGATTGGCAAGCTCGAGCCGCTGCGTATGGCGTTGACAGACCCACATATAGGCCAGCACGGCGGCGAAGAGGAGGCCGATTAAAGCAGCGGCGATCCAGGACCGTTGGTAATCCACCAGGGACGCCGCACTCGGCACGACGAAGAGCTGCCAGTTTGCGTCTCCGACAACGACCTGGCTCGACCAATGGGGTAGGCCCCTCACTGCCTCCCGAGAGAGCATCTTCGATCCGGACGCGCGCGAATAAAGGGGCTCGGCATCGTCGCTCGCATCAGCGGGGTAGAGAAAGAGGTCGACGCTTTGCGGCAGGATTTCCTTGTCGAGGATAGCATCGAGCACTCTCGTAGTCTGAAACACCCCGGCGACCACACCTTCGAGGTTGCGGCGCCGCGTCTCGACGCTGTCGTGCGGCAGGCCCTGCCGGTAAACGGGCGAGAACACTAGGAAGCCCGAACGTTTGCCGCTGATCGGATTGCGCAGTTGGATGTTTTGCGCGGTGGCTATTATGTCTTGGTCGCGGGCAAGGCGAATGGCTTGGCTTCGCGCCTCCTCCGAATGGAGGTCCGTTCCGAGAGTGGCCGTTCGCGCGTGCGAGACCGTGGAATAGAGGATCGGAAAATACTCGTCGCGGACTTCCGACTCGTGGACGGGCCCCTGCGGAACCCAGGTCTTGATCGAAAAATCGGGGAAATCCTTCTCCCTCACGGCCCGTTCGAACGAAGCCCGCTCAACGCGGCCTACCCGCGGCAACCAAAGGAGCCGCATGACGTCGCCATGGCCGGCCAGGATCTGGTCCGTGAAGACAGAAAATTCGCGCCGATCGACCTCGTGGGAGGCATCGAAAAGGGCCCGCAGCGCTTGGATTTTGTAGAGATATGCGTTGAGCCCGCTTTGCAGGGCCGTCGCGTAGTCCCCCGCGATGTTGTCGAACTTTGCCTTGGCGAGCCGCTCCTCCCAGACCGAGACGGCAATCCAGACCCCGAGAGCAATTGCCAGACCGAGCGCACCCACGGCAAGCAGGGGCCAAGCCTGCGCCGACCGCGACCGCTTGCCAATCGCCTCGGGTGGACTCTGCATACGGGCGCTGTCCCTCTCGGCAGGGCTCGGAGCGCGCGCCGCAGGGTCAGCCTGGGCGCCTACGCAACTCACCTCTGGGATGTGCCACAAATTGATTGACGCAGGCTTAGTGGGGCACCGGAAATTCAACCTAAAGGTGCCTGTCGCAACCGAAAACGGCTCCTAAGAATCCCGGTTTTCCCGCTATTGCGCCGCCTTGTGCTGGTGGCGCGATTGTTATAGGCAGGGCGCTCCCCGGGCGTGTCGGACAGCCCGAAAAGGGCTTTGGAAGACTGGGCTGGGCGAAGCCCGAAAGCATGTGGGATCGATGACTTACGTCGTCACTGAAGTCTGCATCAAGTGCAAGTATACCGATTGTGTCGAGGTCTGCCCCGTGGACTGCTTCTACGAGGGGGCCAACATGCTCGTCATCCATCCCGACGAGTGCATCGATTGCGGCGTCTGCGAGCCGGAATGCCCGGTTGAGGCCATTAAGCCGGACACGGAGCCGAGCTTGGACAAGTGGCTCGAGATCAATCGTCAGTATTCGGAGACCTGGCCGAACATCACGACCAAGAAGCCCGCGCCCCCCGATGCGGACGCTTTTGTGTCCGAACCGGACAAGTTCGACAAGTACTTCTCGTCGGAGCCGGGCGAAGGCGACTAAGCCAATCAAGGACTTAAGTGTTAACCTTATGGTCAAAATGCCGCATATTGCGGCGCAAAATTGGCCCTGCTGCGGCGCCGCGCGACTTCCAGATTCACTAAATTTGTGTTATGGTGCCTTTGAAATGGCGCAGATTGTCGGCGCGTGAAGCACCAAGAGAGGCGACGCCGTTTGGGCGCGCTTTTTTTCTGACTTGAGGGAGTTGGCGCGATCAGGCCTCTGATCGACCGCTTGCCTTGTGCCCATCGGCCGCCAAGAGGCGGCCCCCGGCGGAACTCGCTGGACTTTAAAGAGTTGGGCAAGCTCACGTGACGCCGGCATCCCGTGCCCACCAAGCAATTTTCAATAGTGAGGCGGTAGTATGCCTGAAAAGAAGAGACCCCAGCAGAGACACGGCTTCCGGACCAACGAGTATATCGTCTACCCGGCGCACGGCGTCGGCCGGATCATGAGCATCGAAGAGCAGGAGATTGCCGGTGCGAAGCTCGAGCTGTTCGTCATCAACTTCGACAAGGACAAGATGAC
>CAYUTT010000012.1:0-4070 GCA_964447575.1 uncultured Methyloceanibacter sp. | reverse complement strand
TTGCCGGTGCGAAGCTCGAGCTGTTCGTCATCAACTTCGACAAGGACAAGATGACGCTTCGGGTTCCGACCTCTAAGCTTGAGATCGTAGGCATGCGTAAGCTCTCCGAGGAGAAGGTGGTCAAAAAGGCCCTCACCACGCTGAAAGGCAAGGCGCGCGTGAAGCGTACCATGTGGTCCCGCCGCGCCCAGGAATACGAGGCGAAGATCAACTCCGGCGATCTCATCTCCATCGCCGAGGTCGTACGCGACCTTTACCGCTCCGAGGCCCAGCCCGAGCAGTCCTACTCCGAGCGCCAGCTCTACGAGGCAGCTCTCGACCGCATGGCCCGTGAGCTTGCTGCCGTGGAGAAGCTCGACGAGGCGAGCGCCATCGCCAAGATCGACGACGTGCTCGCCAAATCCGCGCGCCACGCCAAGATGGCCGCCGAGACGGAGGCCCGCGGCAAGGCCGCCTAGAGTATCTGATTTCAGAGCTTAAGAATGGCCGGACCGCCTTGTCCGGCCATTTCTTTTGCGGTTATAGCGCGGGTGGCGCCGGGCCCAGCACCTCGATCTGTTCAGGGTGGGTCGCTGCGATCATGGGCCCGTTCCACCATTCGAGCCACCCCCGCACACGCACCCGCGCGCCCGCGAGCCGGCTGAGATCGATACCGGCGGACTCGAAACGGGCGAGCTGTCCCCGTTCGATGGTGACGGTGAAGTCCCGGCGCCAATCCTCGGCGAAATTCACATAGAGCAGCTTGCGCCCCTCGCCCACCGCATGGACCGTGCCCTCGACGAGTTGGTAGGTGCGGGTCAGCCGCCTCAGACCCTCAATGTCGGCTGCGTCCCGAACGCGGTAGGCCCAGGAGCGCCATAGCCCGGCCCGCGCCTTGCGCGCTGCGGCCTCGACGTCAAGAAGCGCGGGCACGCAGGCCCGCGCGTCGGGCAGGGAATAGACCCGGGCGAAGCCGCGCCCGACCGGCGTCTCCTGCAGCCAGAGCGGCTTTCCCTCGACTACCATGAAGACCTGCGCGAGCGCATGGCCGTGCCGGTTTCCCAAACGTTCATCGACGCGCAGCTCGACGGTCGCGCCCTTAGGGAGAAGCCGCGCGACTTCTTCCTTCGCCTCCGCGACGAAAGGCCAAGGGTCCTCGCCTCTCCAGCCGAGAGGCGCCGATGGCGCCTTCACGCCGGCAAGTCGCACCTTGCGCCCATCCGAGAGAAGAAGCGTCTCGCCATCTATGACGGACTCGACCGTCGCCGTCTCGCCAGCCGGCAAATCGCACGCAAGCGCGCGCGGCGCGGGGAGCAGCGCCAAGCCCAAAATGCAAAGGAAACTCCGCGCTAACCGCTCAGCCATGCCCCATTCTAGGGATGGAGAGCGCGGGCGGACAAGGAGCCGCCACGGTATGGCGGCGGCTCCTTGCCAGGCCTACTGAACCTTCGCGGCGAGGGCGTCGAAACGCTCCTTCGCCATAGCGGGCGGCTCATAGCCCGCGAGCTGGTCCTTGTTGACCGGCTCGCCGGCAACCACGAGCGCGATCATGCCCATAGGGTAGTGCGGCAGGCATTTGATGCCGTAGACGCCGGGCTTCTCGATGGTGAACGTAACGTCCTTGGAAAGTTCGCCTTGGAGCCTCGACGCGCCTTCGGGCCAGATTTCGGGCATGGTCTCGGCGTTGTGGAACTCGTCGACGGCGACGAACCTCACCGTGTCGCCCGGCGCGGCCTCGATGTAATCGGGCTCGAACACCATGTACTGGCCTTCACCGTTGTCGTTCAGCATCTTCACGACATGCTCGGCAGCGTTCGCTGCCCCCGACACGACGCAAAGAACTGCGGCAAAGGCGATGGAAATGCGTGTGAGATAGAGTGACACCCTTCCTCCCAATGAGTGTTCTTGATGGTCAGGATGCCCAGCGCGGCCAGTAAGCCGCCGCGGTAAAGCAGCGTCAATGCGACGATTTGGAGGGCGATCTACCCCGGCATGGATCAGGAGAAGTCCCGCACTCCGTGCGGGATGAATTCCCGGCGCCAAGCGGCCTTCACACAAGCCGCGATCGGATACCGAAAATAGAGATTGGTCCCTTGCCCTTGACCTCGAGCTCGCCGAGGGCCTCCCCGTCGAACGCCGCGCTGAGCTTCTCCCAGGTCTCCCGCGTCGCAGCAACGCTCCCGGGCGCGCTCATGCCCACCATGCGCGCGGCGATGTTCACCGTGTCGCCCCAGATGTCGAACTGGTAGCGCTCCTGGCCCACGACGCCTGCCACCACGGGCCCGGCATGGACGCCCACGCGAACCTCCCAGCCGAGATGCGCTTCGATAAGCGTCGAGGCCATCTCGAGCCCGCAGCTGACCGCTGCGCTGATGGGATCGTCGATTTGGTGCAAGAGCCCCGCTGCCGCCATGAAGCCGTCGCCGACGGTCTTGATCTTCTCCAGCCCATGCTTCGCCGTGACACGCTCGAAGATGACGAACAGCGCATCGAGCCGCGAGATTACGTCCTCCGGTTCGTGCTGGTCGCAATAGGCGGTGAAGTTGGTCACATCGCAGAACAGCACCGCGACGTTCTCGTAGCGCCGCGGGATGACGGTGCCGATGCTGCGAATTTCGTCCGCCGCCTTCTTCGGCAATAGTGCGTGCAGCAGCTGATCTGCCTTCTCGCGCGCGTCTTGCGCCTCACTCAACGCGTCCTGCAGGGCAAGCTGCGTCCTAACCCTGGCCAGCACGATCGGCGCCGAGAACGGCTTGTGGATGTAGTCCACGGCGCCGACCTCGAAGCCTTTCTCCTCATCGCCCGACTCCGTCTTCGCCGTGAGGAAGATGACGGGGATCTCCGCGGTCGCAGGGTTGGACTTGAGCCGGCGGCAAACTTCGTATCCGTCCATGCCCGGCATCATGACGTCGAGCAGGATCAGGTCGGGCTTCTCGGGTCCCGAGGCAATCGCCAACGCCTTCTCGCCATTGGTTGCCACCTTGGTGCGATAGGTGTCCTTCAGCACGCCCGAAACCACGGTGACGTTGGTGGGCGTATCGTCGACGACGAGCACGAGCTTGTGATTGGAGCTGAGCATCACCCGCCCTCGAGATTGAGCGACAGCCGCGAGGCGATGCCGGAAATGGATTTGAGCGCTGCCTCGAACTCGAAACGGCCAACCTGGTCGGCAAGCGTCTTGACCTCCGCCGCGGTGAGAACGCCGGCCAGTTGGGGCTTCACGTCGACGATGAAATGAGCCGCCTCCCCGTCGTCGCTCTCAAGAAGCGCCTTGAGACGGGCAAGCGGCGCGGCCACGGCAGCCGGGTCGCTCGGCGTCAATATCGGCGCGCTGCCTGCCGGCTCTTGGGGAAGCGCGCTCTCAATGCTCTCGATCACCGGACCGAGGACATGCGACAGCGCCCGTAGTGCCTCTCCGGCGTCCTTGCCATCCCTGACTGCGGCTTCCACCTTCGCCGCGGCAGCGGCAAGCGGAGCCGCGCCAAGCGTCGCGGCGGCGCCCTTCAGAGAGTGGGCCGCCCGCTCTGCGAACGCGGCATCGTCTCCAGCAAGCGCACGACGCATCTTCTCCACCATCCCGTGCTGCTGCTCGGCGAACTTGATAAGTAGCGCCTTGTAGCGCTCGGGGTTCTTGCCGGTAAAGTTGAGCCCCGCAGCGACATCGATTCCATTCAATTCGAGACCGGTCACGCCGTCTCCACCACCGCGAGCCGCGCCTGTACCAGCCGCGGTGTCGGCCAATCCATTGCTGTCCCGTGGCCCTGTCCATCGCAGCAGGACGCCGAACAGCTGATGCGGGTCTATGGGTTTGGCGATGTGGTCGTTCATACCGGCGTCGAGGCAGAGCTCGCGATCGGACGCGAGCGCATTCGCCGTCATGGCGATGATCGGCAACTCCCTATGGCGCCGCTCGGACCTCAAGATACGCGTCGCAGCGACCCCGTCCATTACCGGCATCTGCATGTCCATCAGCACGACGTCGTAGTCGTTCTTGTCGATCAGCCGGATGGCCTCCTCGCCATTCTCGGCGACGTCAACGAACACATCGGCATCTTCCAGCTGGCCTACAGCCACCTCCTGGTTGATCGGAT
>CAYUTT010000011.1:9282-15277 GCA_964447575.1 uncultured Methyloceanibacter sp. | reverse complement strand
CGAGGGCGAGTTCGCCGCGGTGATGGGATCGTCGGGCTCGGGCAAGTCGACCGCCATGAATATCATCGGCTGCCTCGACCAGCCGACAAGCGGCTTTTATCTCTTCAACGGCGTGGGCGTGGGGAGCCTGGACCGGAAGCAGCGGGCGCTGCTCCGTCGGAACTATCTTGGCTTCGTTTTTCAGGGTTTCAATCTGCTCGCGCGCACTTCGGCCGTTGAGAACGTCGAACTACCGCTGATCTATCGCGGCTTGCGACACGCCGAGCGCCGCCCGCTCGCCATGGCCGCCCTCGACCGGGTCGGCCTCATGGACAGGGCGCTGCACACCCCCGCCGAGCTCTCCGGCGGTCAGCAGCAGCGCGTTGCGATCGCCCGGGCCATCGTCACCAATCCCGCAGTGCTGCTGGCCGACGAGCCAACGGGCAATCTCGATAGCAAGACCAGCCATGAGATCATGAGGCTTCTCGTCGATCTCAACCGGTCTCAGAACATCACGGTCCTCATGGTCACCCACGAGCTCGAGATGGCGGATTATGCCAACCGGGTGGTGCATTTTATCGACGGCCGAATCGCGGGCGACAACCGAAGCAAGGAAGCCGCCTGATGTTCTTCGAAACCCTGAAGCTCGCGGTTCAGGCCATCCGGCGCAATGCCCTGCGCTCGTTCTTGACCCTGCTCGGCATCGTCATCGGCGTATCGGCCGTGATTGCCATGGTGACCATCGGCAACGGCACCACCGAGAAGGTCAAGGAGGAGATGGCCAAGCTCGGCAGCAATGTGCTGTTCATCCGGCCAGGCCAGTGGGGCCCTGGCAGATCGAGCGCCACGGCGAAGCCATTCAATACGCGCGACATTGCCGCGCTGCGCGAGCAGCTTAACGGCGTCAACGCCGTGGCGCCGATGGCGCAGCAGTCGGTGACCGTAGTCTATGGCTCGGAGAACCGTAGCGTCGGTACGATCGGCACGGATGAGAACTACATTGTCACTCAAGACTGGGAGCTGACAGAAGGGCGCAATTTCCTCGGCGGCGAAGTCAGGAGCGGCCGCGCCGTCTGCATCATCGGCGAGACGGTGCATGAAAAGCTGTTCGCGTCCAGCGGTGCCGTCGGCAAGCGCATCCGTGTCAGCAACGTCTCCTGCGAGGTGATCGGCGTCTTGGCACGCATGGGAGAGTCCGGCTTCGGCGCCGATCGCGACGATGTCGTGCTCATGCCGATCCGCACCTATCACCGCCGCATTGTTGGCAATACCGACATCAACACCATCAATATCTCCGCGCGCGACGGTATCGATACCGCGAAGGTGCAAGCGGACATCGAACGGCTATTGCGTGAACGCCGAGGTATCGGGCCGGGTAAGGAGGACGATTTCCGCGTCGCCGACATGAAGCAGATCGCCGATACGCGCACCGCGACCACGGGCATACTCACGGCGCTGCTCGGTGCGGTCGCGGGTGTCAGCCTGCTTGTCGGCGGCATCGGCATCATGAACATCATGCTGGTATCCGTCACCGAACGGACACGCGAGATCGGCATCCGCCTGGCAATTGGCGCGCAAGAGAGTCAGGTGCTGATGCAGTTCCTGGTGGAGGCCGTGGTCCTGTCGCTGATCGGGGGCACGATCGGTGTGCTTCTCGGCTTGGCGTTTGCCGCGTCGGCGTCGGTCGGCATGAGCATCCCCTTCGTGCTCGACCCCAGCATCGTGGTAATCGCCTTCGCCTTCTCTGCCCTGATCGGGATCGTCTTCGGCTATTTTCCGGCCCGTCGGGCAGCTCAGCTTAATCCCATCGACGCGCTCCGGCACGAATAGGGACGACACCTCACCCAAGCAGCTCGATCCCAGGAACGAAGCGAGGCTCCGCCGTCACTTGCTGGCGCAGCGATTGCCTTCTGCATCCCAAGCGCAGCCAAGCGTGCTCACATTGCAGATCGACTCGCTGCTATGCACCGCGCACGCATCCTCGTCAGGGCGTGGGCCGTCGAGACAGCCCTTGCCGCCGGCCGCGTCAAACCAACAGGTCGGCTCCGAAAGGCACATGGCCGCATCCCGGATGGCGCTGCAGCGAACTTCCTCCGCGGCGGCGGGGACGGCGCCGAGTGCAAACGCAAGGACGGCAAACGAGAACGCTACGAAATGGGCATGCATGAGTATTCCTCTTGTGGTCAGGGACTTAGGCCGTACGCCTGTTTTAGCCGAACCGGGCCACGGCTCAACACCCATCGTCGGCAGGGGCACGTGGATACCACGATAGGGAGGAGGTCACGGTACCGGCTGCGATACCCTTGCACCTGGACGGCCCGAGGCAATGGGGCTAAGCGGAGTACGGCTGCTAGGATCGGCGTCGACGTGGCGCTCGGACTGGGCGGCCCCCGGCCTTGTGCGGGCGCCGCGAAACCTTGGACGGAGTAGCGTTCTGATGAGTCTTTTAAAGATCCCGGTCGGCGCCAATCCGCCCCACGAGGTCAACGTCATCATCGAGATCCCGCAAGGCGGGTCTCCGGTGAAATACGAGGTCGACAAGACGTCGGGAGCGTTGTTCGTCGACCGCTTCTTGCATACGTCCATGTTTTACCCCGCAAATTACGGCTTCATCCCACATACGTTGTCGGAGGACGGCGATCCGCTGGACTGCATGGTCATCGCGCCGACGCCGGTGGCCTCGGGCGTCGTCATCCGCGCACGCCCCATCGGCGCGCTGCTCATGGAGGACGAAAAGGGCATCGACGAGAAGATCATCGCCGTGCCCATCGACGAATTGCACCCTTTCTACAAGCGCGTGACCAGCTATCGCGATCTCCCCGAAATTCTGGTCGAGCAGATCCAACACTTCTTCGAGCACTACAAGGATCTGGAGGAAGGCAAGTGGGTCAAGGTGGTGCGCTGGGCGGAGGTCGGCGAGGCGGCCGATCTCATCCGGGCCGGCATCCAGCGGGCCAAGACCGACACATAGACGGCCCATCCCCTGGACGGCCGGTCTGCCGCACTTGATTTGAGTCAAGGCTGCGCCGTAGGGCGAAAACGAGCAGGCGGATTTTTGTCCGAATACCGATCTGTTCCACAGGGTCAAAGACGTGGATCGCTGACCGCAGCGGTCAGAACTTAACCGTCCGGCACGGAAGAACAATCCGCCGCCTTCGGCTCCCGGCCTTGCGACGTGCCTTGAAGACCGATCCCTAAAATTATCCAGAAAATCGAGCGGCACGATAAAGCCTGCTGTGATCACCATGACGGTAGCCTCGCGGCCACGTCAGTCCCCGCCAGCGAGCGCCCATGCAACTCGACATGATCACGATGTCGGCCGTGAGCATCACGGTGACCGCAATTCTCGCGGGCGTATTGCTGTTTACTTGGGCGCGGGACGCATGGGCGCCAGGAGCAGGTACCCGCTTCGTTGGCTGGTGGGGGCTTGCCATGCTCCTTCAAAGCGTTGGCGTGCTTATCGCTTTCGGCGGCTCGCTCAAGAATAGCAGCGATCTTGTCACGGTCGGCACGGCAACGATGGTGCTGGCAAGCGCACTGCAATGGAACGGCGCCCGTGAGTTCGCAGGGCGCACCTCTGCGCCCCTCTTAGTCATGCTCGGCCCTCTCGGCTTCTTTTTCGTGGCGCATTCGGGACTCGCGGAATCGTTCGATGCCCGGCTCATTCTGGTTTGCGCGGTTCTGGCCGCCTACAACATGGCGGCCGCCGCGGAGCTGGGACGCGCCGGCGACAAGGTCACTTGCTGGCCTGCAATCGTTTTGCTTGTCGCGACGGGCGTAAGCTACCTGTCCTGGGTGCCCTTTAGCCTCACCATGCCGATCGAGCAGGCCGGAGCCGTGTTCGCCAGCCACTGGTTCCCACTGGTTATTCTCATGACGGTGCTCATCCGAGTCGCCCTGGCGTTCATTGTGCTCTCCTTGGCCAAGGAGCGAGAGGAGTGGGAGCAGCGGATCGATGCGCTGACCGACAGCCTCACGGGACTTCCGAACCGAAGGGCCTTGTTCGAGGCCGCCGATGTAGTTGGCCAGCGCCGCATCCTTGGCGCTACGCCCGTCTCTGTGCTGATCTTCGATCTCGATCATTTCAAGGAAACCAACGATTCCTTCGGCCACGACGTTGGCGACGAGGTCCTTAGAGTCTTCGGCAGGGCCGTGGCCAAGCATCTCCAGCAAAAATGCATCGTCGGGCGTCTGGGTGGCGAGGAATTCGCCGCGATCTTGCCTGGCGCCGATGCCGGGGAAGCCATACAGGCGGCGGAGTCGGTGCGCCGCGCCTTCGCCCGCTCGGCGGCTTTCGTTAACGGCCTCGCCGTCGGTGCTACCGTTAGCGTCGGCGTCGCCTCTGACGTGGATGTCGATACAGATCTTTCCAGCCTGTTCCGCCGCGCGGATGCGGCGCTCTATGTCGCCAAGCGCGCGGGTCGAGATCGGGTTGCGCTGCTCGAGCCGGAGGACGACTCTTTGCTGCAAGGCACGAGCTCGAACATCCGCACGTCACCCACGAGGCTGCGTCCGAGCAGGGACGCCCGACGGTCCATCCGCATCGTCTAGGCCGCTCAAGCCCGTCACCCAGCACTTGTGCACGAGCCGCCGCTTGCGTGAACGCCGGGGGTTGATTGTGACAGTGAGATGTAGGTTCTTCCTCTTTTGCGCCCCGGTCGCGTGTCGTGGCACGCGCAGACAGGTCGCCGAGCCGCCTGTCATCGCGCCAGTGCTTTCGGGAGTCGTACGCTGTGGTTGCTGGCAAGTCCGGACAGGAAACCAAGGAGATCGAGCTCAAGTTCGAGTTCGATCCGGCCGAGCTGGCGCACCTCTTGGCGCACCCGGTGCTCGCCGGCGATGCAACCACTGAGACGCGCGAGCTGATCTCTACCTACTATGATACCGAGGACGATGTCTTGCGTAAGGCCGGCGTTTTCTTGCGGGTTCGCATGACCGGCGAAGGTCTCGTACAGACGATCAAGGCAGCCCACGAGACCCAGTTCTTCGAACGCCAAGAGTGGGA
This sequence comes from uncultured Methyloceanibacter sp., assembly GCA_964447575.1. GTDB lineage: Bacteria > Pseudomonadota > Alphaproteobacteria > Rhizobiales > Methyloligellaceae > Methyloceanibacter. Next base: position 10,293 of record CAYUTT010000011.1, on the reverse strand, counting down.
GCAGCCCGTTCCGGCCTATGAGCCTGATCTCGTCGCCGCAGAAGGAACCGCGCTTGCACCGCTGCTTACGCCGGAGGTTCGCACTGGCTTGCAGCCGCGCTTCCATACGAGGTTTCGGCGCCGGACGTGCAGGCTGCGGCACGATCGTGCCGAGATCGAGCTTGCAGTCGACCAAGGGGAGATCACAGCGGGCCTCAGAGCCGCGCCGATCTGTGAGCTGGAGCTCGAGCTGAGGACGGGCGACAAACGCGCGCTGTTTGATCTTGCCCGTGAGCTTGCCGAAACCGTGCCGCTTCGTCTTGCCGTGAAAAGCAAGGCGGAGCGCGGCTTCGCGCTGCTCGACGGCAGCGACTGTGGTGTGGAGAAGTCGATGCCGGTCGAGATCGCGCCTGGCATGACCCGCGCCGAAGCGTTTCGCACCGTCGCCCGCAACTGTGTCCGGCAGATCGTCGCCAACGAGACCGCCATGCGCGAAGGGCGGGCGGACGCGCTGCATCAGATGCGTATTGGGCTCCGGCGCCTGCGAGCGGGTCTCTCGCTCTTTGCCGGTGTCGTCGCGGGCCCGGAATGCGATCACGTCAAAGGCGTCAAAGGCGAGCTGAGATGGATCGCACAAGAGCTCGGCGCTGCACGTGACCTCGACGTGTTCGCCGTAGACGTGCTTGAACCTTTGCGTATGGCGCGGCCGGACGATCCCGATATCGAGGCGGCCCATCGCGATTTCGCCGACCGCCGCGCCGCGGCCTATGCCAGCGGCATCGCCGCCGTCGAGTCGGTCCGCTACCGCAGAGCCTTGCTTGATCTGATAGCCTGGGTCGAGACGGGAAGCTGGACGCCCGGCGACGAGGGCCGGGAAGAGGAAGGGCCACAGAGTTCAATCGCGCCCTATGCAATTGGCGAGCTGTCGCGTTTGCGCCGCCGGATCAAAAAGGGCGGCCGGCAGCTACGCAAACTCTCCGCCGGCAAGCGGCACCGTCTTCGCATTCGCGCCAAACGCTTGCGCTACGCGAC
>CAYUTT010000011.1:0-9182 GCA_964447575.1 uncultured Methyloceanibacter sp. | reverse complement strand
AAGTCTCTTGCGGCGCTCGAGGATCTTCAGGATGCGCTGGGCGCGCTTAACGATATCACCGTTCGTAAGGCATTGCTTGCCGGCGGCGAAGCGGGTGCGGAAGCAAAGCTGCGCGTGCCCGGCCCCGGCAACGCCGAAGAAGAGAAACGGCTGAACGAAGCCGAACGCGCCTATCGGCGGTTTGCCGAGACGAAGGCATTTTGGAAAGACTGAGGCGGCCTACTCGGCGGGGCTGCGCGGCGCCGAATGCGCCTTCACGTCGCCACGCAGCCGGCGCGAGTGATCCTCGATCTGCCGTACCGCTGCGTTGAAGGCATCGCGCACGGCTACGTAGACATCTTCATGAGAATGATCGAGAGGCTTGGCGCGATCGACGATCAGACGATCTTTGCCGGGCACGCTGATTTCGATATGCACGCTATAGAGCTTGCCCTTGTGATGATGCTTGTGCGGCGCTTCCACCACGACGGTGCAGCCGATGATCCGGTCGTGGAAGCGTTCGAGCTTCGCCGCCTTCTCGCGAATACGAGCCTCCACCGCAGGCGAGGGGTCCATGTTCCGAAAGCTGATTTCCAAGGGGATCTGCATCGGGCGCCTCTTCTTGCTGACTTGGTCACCATCTACCTGGATATAGTGTGCGAAAGAATGCGGACAAATAGCGACCGTTTTGTTGAGGTGGGTCAACGAGGTGTGACTTGAAGGACCTTGACCCGCGTCAAGGCCGTACGGGCGTTCCTTTGCCCTATTCGATCCGGACCGATCGAACTCAGAAGGGAGGCATCGAATGCGGGCTCAAATCGTAGGCTTCGTGATTGCCGTGCTCGCCTCTATGAGCGCCGCTTCGGCAGAGCATCCCGGCGACCCGCAGGCGGGATACGAGTACGCGAAGGAAGTCTGCTCCGGTTGCCACGGCATCTCGGCCGAGGCGTCGCCTCTGCCGCAGGCGACGCGCTTCCGCGAGGTGGCCGATCGGCCAGGGATGACGGGAACGGCACTGCGCGTGTGGATGGAAACCACGCATCCGACCATGCCTAACATCATTGTGAGCAAGCAGGATATGCTGAATGTTGTCGCCTATATCCTGGACCTCAAGGGCCGGGACGAGAACGGGAGATAAGGATAGATGGCGGCGTCTGCGAGGCTCGTGAGGATATTGCTGCCAATCGGCCCGGCCGGGACCACTGGAGCCTGCACGGAAGCGGCCTTTCGCCTTGCCGATCGCTTCGGCGCCGAGCTCGAAGCACTGCATCCCTGTCCGCCCCCTCTCCAGCGCCTGCCTTATTCGACGGAGCTGAGCCCGATCTATTTCGAGGATCTCGTCGACGTCGCGCGAAAGCAGATCGACGAGGAAGAGCGCCAGGCAACTGACTGGTTCGAACAGGTGCTCGGCGCCCATCCTGACACCAAGGCCGAACTCGTGACCGTGGAAGGCCTGGTCGGTCCCGCCGTCGCCATGCGCGCCAAGGTGTCGGACCTGACCGTGCTGCCGAGCGTCGGCGCCAAGGAGGACGGTCTCTTCAGTCCGGCGCGCGACGCGGCGTTGTTTCACTCGGGCCGTCCCGTGCTCATGGTGCCGGACGAGACGGGAGGGCCGATGGGCGAGAGCGTCGTGATCGCCTGGAAGGACGCTGTCGAGGCAGTGCGGGCGATTGCATGCGCCGCGCCTTTCTTAGTGGCAGCGAAGCGGGTCAAGCTCTTGAATATTGCGGAGGACGGTGAGGACGAGGCCTTCCCAGCCATGGCGGGCTATTTGGCGAAGGCCGGGTACCCCGTCGAGACCGAGACGGTCGATCCAGGAAGCCGCGACATAGGCGAGGCGCTGCTCGACGCGGCCGGTAGTGGCGTGCTTCTCGTCATGGGCGGCTATGGCCACTGGCGCTGGCGGGAGTGGGTGTTCGGCGGGGCCACGCTCCATGTCCTGCGCAATACAGCCGTGCCCGTGTTGATGAGCCACTGACCGCGCGCGGGGAAGACCTAGCGTCGTATCAAGACCCCGAGGAGAAATCCGACCCCGACCGCGATCGCGAGCGACTTCAGGGGCTCGCGCCGGACCGCGTCCTCGACAGCTTCTAGGGCGTCAATCGCGTGGCCTTGCAATGCGTCGGCCTGGTGGCTGCCGGTGGCCCCGATCGAGCTTACGAGACCGTCAAGGCTGGCGCGCAGGCTTGAAAGATGCTCGGCAATCTCCTGGAGATCTTCGCTCAGGGCCTTGTTGTCGGGCATTTCGGCGTCGCTCATGGCTATCGGGTCCTCCTGTAGCGTTGTCTCGCTAGCCTGTACCCCAGCACCGTCAAAGCTAACAACAGACACCTAACAGATTTGCGATGCTAAGCGTTGACGGAAATCAGTGGGCGGAAACGTGAGCGCGAAGGTAGAATTCCCCATGCACGCCCCGGTTTCCCAGCCTGCGGAGGGCAGCAGGATCGAGCGCTATCGGCGCGCCCTGCTCGACCCGCGCACGCGCGTTGGCCACTATTGGGCGGCGGCCGCTACGGTCGTGCTCCTCGCCATGTTCGCCTGGGGTCTCCATCCCTGGCTTGAGGGCAGGGCGTCCTTCCTCATCCTCATTCCCGCCGTTTTGATCGCTGCCGGCTTGGGCGGCATTGGACCGGGCCTCCTGGCGACGGGGCTGAGTGTTGTCTTGGGCATCCTCCTGACCGGCAAGGGAACGCTACCGCCGACGACGATTCTAGAGGCGGCAGTCTTCACCGCCGTCGGCATCGGAACCTCCTGGCTTGGCGAATTGCTCCGGCAGACGAGGGTCCGCAGCCGCCGCAACGCGGACGATCTGCGCGCCCGCGAGGCGCATCTGCGATCCATCTTGGACACCGTGCCCGACGCGACCGTGGTCATTTCCGAAAAAGGCATGATTCAATCTTTCAATGCTGCGGCCGAACGGCTGTTCGGGTATCGGGAGGCTGCCGTCGTCGGCAAGAACGTCTCCATGCTCATGCCGTCTCCCTACCGCGAGGAGCACGACGCTTACGTCTCTCGCTACTTGACCACGGGCGAGAAGCGCATCATTGGCATCGATCGTGTCGTGACCGGCCAGCGCAAGGATGGGTCGACCTTTCCCATGAAGCTCGAAGTCGGTGAAATGCGCACGGGCGATCGCCGTTTCTTCACAGGCTTCATCAACGATCTCACGGAGCGGCAAGCGACCGAACATCAACTCCAGGAGTTGCAGACCGAGCTCGCGCGCTTGTCCCGGCTCACCGCCATGGGCGAGATGGCCTCGACCCTGGCGCACGAAATCAACCAGCCACTCTCGGCTATCTCCAACTATTTGCAGGGCTGCAGCCGGCTTCTCGAGACGATCGACCATCCGACCGTGCCCAAGGTGCGCGACGCGATGGCCGAGACCACCAAACAGACTTTGCGCGCCGGCCAGATCATTCGCCAGCTCCGCGAGTTCGTGGCCCGTGGCGAGACCGAGAGGCGCCCCGAGAACATCAGCAAGCTTGTCGAGGAGGCGAGCGCCCTCGCGCTCGTGGGCGCCAAGGAGTCGGGGGTCAAGACCATGTTCCGTTTTCAGAGCCACACCGATATGGTCCTGGTCGAGAAGATCCAAATTCAGCAAGTACTGCTAAACTTGATGCGCAACGCCATCGAGGCCATGCACGACTCCGAGCGGAAAGAACTGCGCGTTACGACGTCCGCCGTGGAGGGCGGCATGATCGAGCTCTCGGTGGCGGATACCGGTCATGGCCTGAGCGAGACTATCGCCGATCGTCTGTTCCAGCCATTTGTGACGACGAAGCCTGCGGGGATGGGTGTCGGTCTTTCGATCTCCAAGCGCATTATCGAGTCGCATGGCGGGAGAATGTGGGCCGAACCCAATCCGGGCGGCGGTACCGTCTTCCGCTTCACATTGGAGTCCCCCACCGAGGGCGCGGTCAATGGCGGATAGCCGCGTCGTTCATATCGTCGACGACGACGAAGCCGTCCGCCGCTCGCTCGCGTTCATGCTGAGTTCTGCGGGCCTTCCGGTGCGGGTATACGGCTCCGCGACGGACTTCCTGGAGGCCCTCGGGGATGCGCAACGCGGCTGTCTCATCACCGATATACGTATGCCGGACATGTCGGGTATCGAGCTCTTACGCCGCATCAAGGAGCGCGCTCCATGCCTGCCGGCGATCGTCATCACGGGGCATGGCGACGTGGCGCTCGCGGTCGAGGCGATGAAAGCGGGCGCCATCGACTTCATCGAGAAGCCGTTCGATGAGGACGCGATCCTGGCGGCCGTCAAGGCCGCGCTCGAGCAGACCGAGGAAGGACAAAGCGGCGACCGGACAGCAATCGCTGAACGTATCGCGAGCCTGTCGGAACGCGAGCGGCAGGTGCTCGAGGGTCTGGTGGCCGGACATCCGAACAAGGTGATCGCGGCCGCGCTCGGCATCAGCCCACGCACGGTGGAGGTCTACCGGGCGAATCTCATGGCCAAGATGCAAGCGAAGAGCCTGTCCGAGCTGGTCCGCATGGCGATCCTAGCGCACGTGCCCGTGTCGAACCGCCGGCCGAGATAGGCCGAGTCCGCCTATCCCTTTGACCTAGCTCAAGGCTTCCCCCTCCAACCGGGATAATTTCCCGCGCAAGAGTTGAGGTGCGGGGGCCCTATATGCGGTCCCGGGACACAGGATTGGCGCAGATGGAAACCATACTTATTGCGGTGGGCGATGGGGTTCTCGCCGACAGCTTGCGTTTCTCCCTCGAGCTTGAGGGGTTCGAGACGCGCTTCTGCGACGAGCATTCGTTTCTGGCGGCGATCGGCGGATATGGCGGCCGGGCCGGGTGCGTCGTGCTCGACCAGGACGTGTTCTCCCGCGTGGTGGAGGGACAGGAAACGGGCCTTCTCGCGGATCGCGGCCTGCCGGTCATTCTCTTAGTCTCCCACGGCACGAAGGGTGTGCTTGCGCGCGCGGCGGCGGCGGGCGTTACGGAGGTGATCGAAAAGCCTCTGCTCGGCGGGGTGTTGTGCGATGCGATCCGTCATGCCATCGGCCAGGAACACTATTCCGGAGAGCCGCGAGTAGGCGAGCGCCCAGCTACGTAGTTTCCCTTAGGTGCCCGACACGAATTTTCGCGCGCCCCATCCCCAGATATCCATGGCGTCAGGCAGACCGATCTCCGGGAGGATCCCCCATGCTGACGCCGACCCCCGTTGCTGAGCTTTCAAGGACAACTTTCAGGCCCAACCCGTTCCAAGCCGGCAGGAGCGATCCGGAAACCTTTCTCCCCGCCAGCGTGCCGATGAATTTCACCCGCAATACCGAGATCTTCGCGGAAGGCGAGGCAGCCGGATACGTCTATAAGCTCGTTTCCGGCGTGGTTCGCGTCTCCCAGCTGCTCCCCGACGGCCGCCGGCAAATCAGCGCGTTTCATCTGCCGGGCGACATGTTCGGCTTCGAGGTCGACGATGTGCACCATGCCTCCGCCGAGGCAATTGTGCCCGTCAAGGTTGTCGCCGTGAAATGGCACAGTCTCTTGAGCGCCACGGTTTCCGGAGGCTTCGTGCGCGAGTTGCTCAACCGCACCATGATTGGCCTGCGTCAGACGCAGGACCACCTGCTTCTGCTAGGGCGCAAGAACGCCCTGGAGCGTCTCGCCGCCTTCCTGCTGGAGATGGCCCGCCGCTCGGGGTCGGACGATATGCTCGACCTCGCCATGCCTCGGCACGACATCGCCGACTATCTCGGGCTCACGCTCGAGACCGTCTCGCGCATGTTTGCCGAGCTGAAAGAGGCCGGCATCATTCGCCTCGAATCTGCCCGCCGCGTGCATCTCGTCGACAGGGACAGACTGCAAGCGATGGGGGCCTGAACTCCTTATAGGCTCGAAAGCGGTCCGACATCTCGGTATCATTGGCCGGGCGCATAGAAATGCGCCTTCGACGAAGGAGGCGACTCTCTATGCATGCACGGATCGTCCCAATGATTACAGCATTCTGGGTCCTCGGCGCGGGCGCCTGCCTTGCCGGACCGGTGACCAGCGCCCCCGATCCCGAACACGGCAAGGAGCTTGCGAAGCGCCTCTGCTCGAACTGCCATCTGGTTGACAGCGAGCAGCTGCAAGCCCTCGTCGATGTGCCGAGTTTTCATGAAATCGCCAATATGCAAGGCCAAACCGAAGGCGGGATCTTGGCGAAGATCGTGCTTCCCAAGCACCCCATGCCGGTGATCCCTATCACCAAGAGCGAGCTTAGCGATCTCGCCGCATATATAATGACGCTCCGTGATCCAGTGAGCGAGTGAGGCCATGAAGAAAGCCAAGGTTTGGTACGCCATCGCCGATGGCGGTAGAGCTCGCTTTGTCGAGCGTGACGAGAACGGCGCATACCGCACGGTCGTGAGCTTTGAATCGACGGACGTGCATCGCAAGGCGCGCGACTTGGTCAGCGATGCGCCCGGGCGCGTCATGGAAAGTGCAACGCCTGGACGCTCCGCCGTGGAACCGCGTCAGGATCCGAAACGCGCGGCCAAGGAGGATTTCGTCAAGCTGGTTGCCGATGAGCTTGCTGTCGAGCATGAGCGTGGCACCTTCGATCAGTTGATGCTCGTGGCACCCCCACGCGTGCTGACCGAGCTAAAACAGAAGCTCGCCAAGCCGGTCGCAGACCTGGTCGTGAAGGATCTCCAGAAGGACCTCACCAAGGTGCCGGACCACGATCTGACCGGGCACCTCGCGCTGCGCTAAGCCAAGAATATCGAAGAGGAAATCGAGAATGAGACCAGCCCTTCGTCTCCATGCCGTCTTGCCTCTCGCACTCGCCGCCGCTCTGGCGATGGGCCTCGCCATGACGCAGTCGGTGGCATCTCCACAGACCTACTACACGCCATCGGGATTGGGGGTCGCCGACATCGAGGTTGGCACCGGTGCAGAACCGAAACCGGGGCAGACAGCTGTCGTGCACTATACGGGTTGGCTCTACGAGCGCGGCACTAAGGTCGGGAAATTCGACAGCTCGGTGGATCGAGGTCAGCCTTTCGAGTTCCCTCTCGGACAGGGACGCGTGATCGCCGGCTGGGACGAAGGCGTCGCAAGCATGAAGGTCGGCGGTCGGCGCACGTTGATCATTCCGCCTGAGCTCGGCTATGGCGCGGACGGAGCCGGCGACGCGATCCCGCCGAACGCCACGCTCATCTTCGACGTCGAACTGCTCGAGGTGAAGGATTAGAGCGCAACCTACCTCACAGCGGCGCAGGCGGATTTTGCGGCCTCACGCTGCGTCCTGGATCGGTGCGGGCAGCTTGAGCCGCACCTTGCGGATCGACATGTCCTCCGCATCCGGGGCGATCTCGAAACCGAGGGCCCTGCACATTTCGAGCATGCGCTCATTGCTCTCTAGCACGTCGCCAGAAAGCTCCTTGAGGCCCTCGCGCTCGGCATAGCGGATCAGGTGCTGCATCAGAAGCCAGCCGATACCCGTTCCTGTCAGATCGCTGCGCACGATGATGGCGTACTCGCCGGCCGAGTAGTCCGGGTCTGCGGACAACCTCGCGACCCCGTAGAGTTCCGTCTCGTCTTTATTGAGCGCCACGAAGGCCATGGCCCGCGCATAGTCGATCTGGGTGAAGCGGGCGATGAACTTGTGGGAGAACTCCTTGCGTGGCGCGAGGAACCGGAAGCGGATGTCCTCGGGCGACAGCTTGGCGATGAAGTCGCCGTAGAGGTGCTCGTCGGCGGGTTTGATCGGCCTGACCAAGAAGCGCTCGCCGTCGGCCGTCTCCATCCAGCGCTCCCAGTTGTTGGGGTAGGGGCGGATAGCCAGCCGCGGATTGGGTCCGTCCTTCTCCACCTGCTCGGGATCGATGTGGATACGGGCGTCGAGCGCGATCACACCCATCTCGTCGGCAAGCAGCGGATTGATGTCGAGCTCCCGCACGGCCGGACAGTCCACGACAAGCTGGGAGAGGCGCACGAGCGCCGCCGCGATCCCAGCGAGATCGGCGGCCGGCCGGTCTCGATAACCTTCCAGCAGCTTGCAGATTCGCGTCTGCGCCATGAGGTCGAGCGCCAAGCCCGTATCGAGCGGAGGCAGCGCTACGGCCGTGTCGTTAATGATCTCGGTCGCCGTACCGCCCGCGCCGAACAGGATCATGGGTCCGAACAGCGGGTCTTCGTAGACGCCCATGAGCAGCTCGTGCGCCTGCTTGCGTATGATCATGGGCTGGACGGTGAAGCCTTGGATCGTCGCCTCGGGGCGCAGTTCGCGGGCGCGCAAGAGCATGCGCTCTGCGGCGTGCCGCGCCTCCTGGGGCGTGTGCAACCCAAGCCGAACGCCGCCCACGTCGGACTTATGCGAGATGTCATCTGAGAGAATCTTCACCGCCACGGACGCGGTCTGTTTGAGGAAGGCGTGTGCGATCTCCGCCGCTTCTTCCGGCGTTGCCGCGACCCGTGTCGCCACGGTGGGAATGCCGAAAGCGGACAGCACCGCCTTGGACTCCGGTTCGGTCAGGAGCGTGCGGCCGGCCCGGACGGCCTGCCGCATGACCGCACGCGCCGCCTCGTCGGCAATGGCCGTATAGCCTGTATCACGCGGCGGCGTGCGCATCAGGGAGGTCTGGGCCTTGGTATGCTGCCAAAGATAGTAGAAGCCCTTGATGGCGTCGCTCGGCGACTCATAGGTCGGAATGTTGGCCGCATGAAATTTCTGCCGCCCCCCGGCCGCCGCCGTCGCGCCGAGCCAGTTGGTGAGGATCGGCGGCACGGTCCTGGGATTCGGTGCTTGCGCGAGGGCGTCGAGCACCGCCTGCGCCGCGTCGGTCGACGAGGCAAGCGCCGTGGGGCAGTTCATCACCAGGATGCCGTCGGCCGTGGCGTGAGCGAGCACGGCGTCGAGCGCCGCCTTGTAACGCTCGGGTCCCGCATCCCCGATGATATCAATTGGGTTGGCGCGCGACCAATTGGCGGGCAGGACTTTGTCGAGCGCGGCGATGAGCTCTTCGCTGATGGGCGCGAGCCGGCCGTCGAGCCGCATCAAGTCGTCCACGGCAAGCACGCCCGCGCCCCCGCCATTGGTGACGATCAGAAGTTGATTGCCTTGCACTGGCTTCACGCTGGCAAGCGTCTCGGCGGCGGTAAACAGCTCTTCGAGTTCCTCCACGCGAACGAGCCCGGCGCGGCGGAATGCGGCGCTGACGGCGTCGTCGCTGCCGGCGAGTGCGCCGGTATGGGTCGCA
>CAYUTT010000010.1:4677-15809 GCA_964447575.1 uncultured Methyloceanibacter sp. | reverse complement strand
CCATCAAGCCGCGGCGCGGGCACGCAAGGCGGCGGCGCGGATGGCCGCGATGTTCTCGGCATAGGCGCCGCCCTTGAGTACGGCGGAGCCCGCCACGATCACGTCCGCGCCGGCCTCGACCACCAGCGGCGCCGTGTCCACGTTGATACCGCCGTCGACTTCGAGACGGATAGGCCGTTCGCCGATCATGCCGCGGATCGCGCGGATTTTCGCGAGCTGAGATGGAATGAAGGCTTGGCCGCCGAAGCCCGGGTTGACCGTCATCACCAGAACGAGGTCGACCCTGTCGAGGACATACGCGATCGCGGACTCAGGCGTGGATGGCGTGATGCTGACGCCGGCCTTCTTGCCGAAGCTCCTGATGTGCTGGAGTGAACGGTCGAGATGAGGCCCCGCCTCCGCATGTACGGTGATGATGTCGGAGCCCGCCTTCGCGAAGGCTTCGATATAGGGGTCGCATGGAGCGATCATGAGGTGCACGTCGAACACCTTGCTCGAATGCGGGCGGAGTGCCTCTACCACGTCAGGACCGATGGTGATGTTAGGGACGAAATGGCCGTCCATGACGTCGACATGGATCCAGTCACAGCCTGCCTTATCGATGGCCCGAACCTCGTCACCGAGCTTGGCGAAGTCGGCCGACAGGATCGAGGGGGCGATGATGATGTTACGGCTCATGTCCCCTCCCTCCCTTAGTCTCCAACGTTACGCGGCCATTGTCCTTGAAGGCGGCGGGGCGACACGACGCGAAGCAAGCGCCGCGACCGCCGGCAACTGACGTCCTGCCAGCCACTCGAGGAACGCACCACCAGCAGTCGAAACATAGGTGAAATCTTCTGCGACACCGGTCATGTTCAACGCGCGAATGGTGTCGCCACCGCCGGCGACGGAAATGAGCTTGCCTTCGCGCGACAGCTTCCCTGCTTGACGGGCAAGCGCCAGAGTGCCCTCCCCGAAAGGCTCGATCTCAAACGCGCCAAGAGGCCCGTTCCAAAGCAGCGTCTTCATCTCGTTGAGGCGCTCCTTGAGCCGCTTGATGCTGTTCGGACCCTGGTCGAGCACCATCATATCTGAGGGGATCTCGTTCACGCCGCAGATCCTCCATTCGGTGCCGGGCGCAAACTCCTTCGCCACGACCTCATCGACGGGCAGCATGATTTCGCAACCAGAATCCTTGGCCTTGGCGGCTACCTCCTTCACGGTCTCCACGAAGTCCGGCTCGTACAGCGAGTTGCCGACATTGACGCCCTGGGCATGCAGAAAGGTGTTGGCCATGCCACCGCCAACCACGACGACATCCATGCAGGTGGCAAGGTTCGACAGGACATCGATCTTGGTCGAGACCTTGGCGCCACCGACGATCGCCATCACGGGACGCGCAGGATCCTCGATCGCGCGGCCTACGGCATCGATCTCGGCCATCATCAGGAGGCCGGCATATGACGGCATGAGATGGGCAATCGCTTCCACCGAGGCGTGCGCGCGATGGGCGGAGGAGAAGGCGTCGTCGACATAGATGTCGCCGAGCGCGGCAAGCTCCTTGGCGAAGTCGATATCATTTGCCGTTTCGCCCTTGTGATAGCGGAGGTTCTCGAGCACGGCCACGTCGCCTTCGCTGAGGGACTGCAGAGCCTCCCGGACCTCCGGCCCGATGCAATCGTCGAAGAAGTGTACCGGCTTGCCGATCAGTTCCTGAAGCTTAACGGCTACGGGGCGCAACGAAGTCTCGGGAGACCGTTGTCCCTTCGGCCGGCCCAAATGCGATAGCACAATGACAATGGCCCCATTCTCGCGCAGAGCATTGATCGTGGGCAGCACGCGCTCAATGCGGGTCGCGTCGGCGACCTCGCCATTCTCAATCGGAACATTGAGGTCCGCCCGGACGAGGACGCGTTTGCCCTTCACGTCGAGGCCTTCGATGGTCTTGATACTCGAAAAATCGATCGTCTTCATCTCTCGCTACCATTCGTTGTCCGTATCACGGTCAGATCAGTCGTCCCATGGCAACGGCGGTGTCGCTCATGCGGTTGGAAAAGCCCCATTCGTTGTCGTACCAGGCGACGACCCGGCAGAACGTGCCGTCGATAACCTGCGTTCCTGTCAGATCGAAGACAGAGCTTAGTGGGTCATGGTTGAAGTCCGATGAAACCAGCGGCTTGTCGTTGACCCCGAGCACGCCCTTGAGCGGAGCCTCGGACGCCGCCTTGACGATCGCGGCGTTGATCTCCTCGGGCGTGGTCGCGCGCGAGGCCTGGAAGGTCAGGTCGACCAGGCTGACATTCGGCACCGGCACCCTTATCGAAGCACCATCGAGCTTGCCTTGGAGTTCAGGCAGCACGAGGCCCACAGCCTTTGCCGCGCCGGTCGAGGTCGGGATCAAGTTGACGGCGCTCGCCCGCGCCCGGCGCGGGTCCTTGTGGAGCGTGTCCACCGTGCGCTGATCGCCGGTATAGGCGTGGATCGTCGTCATGTAGCCACGCTCGATGCCGACCGCCTTGTGCAGCACCTCGGCCACGGGCGCGAGGCAGTTGGTCGTGCAAGACGCATTCGAGACCACGTGATCCTTCTGGGTGAGCTTGTCGTCGTTGACGCCATAGACGACGGTTAGGTCGGCGCCGGAGCACGGGGCCGAGACCAGCACGCGCTTGGCGCCGGCATCGAGATGCTGCGCCGCGGTCTCGCGCTTGGTAAAGCGGCCGGTGCATTCCATAACAATGTCGATGTCGAGGTCGCGCCAGGGGAGCTTCTCGGGCGCTGCTTCCGACAGCACCAGGACATCCTGCCCATCGGCCTTGAGGCGGCCGTCCGTCACGGAGATCTTGCCCGGAAACCGCCCGTGCACGCTGTCGAATTCGAGCAGATGCGCATTCATCTCGGCCGAGCCGAGGTCGTTGATCGCCACGAAGTCGAGGTCCTTGCGGCCGGCCTCGAGAAAAGCCCTGAAGGTGAGCCTGCCGATCCGGCCAAATCCGTTGATGGCGATGCGTGTGTTAGCCATTTTCCTTCGCTACCTCTACTTCCTGACAACTAGGTTACGGGCCGCTTCAGCCACGGCCTCGGGCGTGATTCCGAAATGCTTATAAAGCTCTTGGGCGGGCGCAGAAGCGCCGAATCCGCGCATGCCGATAAAGGTCCCCTCGGGCCCCAGCCATTTCTGCCAGCCAAACTCGACCGCGGCCTCGACCCCTACCCGGGGCGCGGTCCCGAGGACCATATTCCGGTAGGACTGAGGCTGGGCGTCGAATAGCTCCCAGCAGGGCATGGACACGACGGCGGCCCTGATGCCCTCCTCTTGAAGCATTTTTGCGGCAGCCACAGCCAAAAACACCTCGGAGCCCGTGGCGAGCAGGGTCACGTCGCGCGCCCCGTCTGGCTCGGTAAGAACATAGGCGCCCTTGGCCGAGAGGTTCTCGGCCGCGGGCCCGGTGCGGAGAAGCGGCAAGCCCTGGCGGGTGAGCGCAAGGATCGCAGGCGTTTCCTTGGCTAGAAGGGCGATCTCCCAGCACTCGGCGCATTCGATGGAATCCGCCGGGCGCATGACGTTGAGATTAGGCATGGCGCGAAGCGCGGCGAGCTGCTCGACCGGCTGATGCGTGGGACCGTCCTCGCCGAGGCCAATGGAATCGTGGGTCATCACATAGATCACCCGCTGCGCCATCAGGGCCGAGAGCCGGATCGAGGGGCGGCAATAGTCGGAGAAGACGAGGAAAGTGCCGCCGTAGGGCACGATTCCGCCATGTAGCGCGAGCCCATTCATGGCGGCGGCCATGGCGTGCTCGCGCACGCCGTAATGGATGTAATTGCCGGCGAAGTCGCCAGGCTTGACGATGGCGTGGCGCTTCGTGTGGGTGCCGACGGAGCCCGTGAGATCGGCCGAGCCGCCGACCAGGCCCGGAACGACCGGCATCATCCTCTCCAACACCTTCTGCGAGGATTGGCGCGTGGCGAGCTTGGCACCTTCCGCGGCGAAGTCGGCCTTGAGGCTCGCAATGGCGCGCGTGATGTCTTCGCGTACCTTGGCGTCGATCGGATCGACAAGGCGCGTGCGCGCGGCGGGATCCAGGCGGCTCGCGGCTTCAGTCCATTTTTCGTAGGCAACGCGGTGGCGCGCGCCGGCCGCACGCCAGCTCGCCAGGACCGGCTTCGGCACGTCGAACGGCTCATGGGACCAGCCGAGCTTCTCGCGCGCGCCGGCAATCTCCTCCGCGCCAAGCGGCGAGCCGTGGGTCGAAGCGGTGCCCGCCTTCTTCGGTGCGCCATACCCGATGACGGTGCGGCAGGCGATGATCGAGGGCCGGTCCGTGACGCCTCTTGCGTTCTCGATGGCAAGCGCGACAGCCTCCGGATCGTGTCCGTCCACGGCAGCCGTATGCCATTCGGAAGCCCGGAACCGCTCGAGCTGGTCATCGGAGACGGCGAGGCTGGTTGGGCCGTCGATGGAAATTTGGTTGTCGTCGAACAGCACAATCAGGCGCCCGAGCTTGAGGTGCCCGGCGAGCGAGATGGCCTCCTGGCTGATGCCTTCCATCAGGCATCCGTCGCCGGCAACGCAGTAGGTGTAATGGCTGACGACGTCCGAACCATAGCGCTGGTTGAGGAGCCGCTCGGCGAGCGCCATGCCGACCGCATTGCCGAGACCTTGGCCGAGAGGACCCGTCGTCGTCTCGATTCCGGGCGCGTGGCCGTATTCGGGGTGACCCGCGGTGCGCGCCCCCAATTGGCGGAAGCGCTGAAGCTCCTCGATGTCCATCCCCGGATAGCCGGTAAGGTACAGAAGCGCATAGAGCAGCATGGAGCCATGGCCCGCCGAAAGCACGAAGCGGTCCCGGTCCGGCCATTCCGGATGGGCGGCATCGAACTTCAGAAAGCGGGTGAACAAGACAGTTGCCACGTCGGCCATGCCCATGGGCATGCCCGGATGGCCGGACTCGGCCTTCTGCACCGCATCCATCGCAAGCGCCCTGATGGCGTTCGCCATGTCCTGGTGTGTCGCTTCAGGCAATGCCTGATCCTGCATCAGGGCCTCCGCCATGTGTTGTCTCCCGAATCCGAAATCTAGTAAGCGCGGACGCCCATCGCCGCCTTGACCGCGTGATAGCCAACGAGAAGCTGGGTCAATGCCAGCGGGTGGCTCTTTGCGCCATTGGCGACATCGATGCGACCGACCTGGTCGCGCAGATGGCCCGCCTCCGGAATGAGGTTCCACAGCAGATCCTCGATCCGCTCGGCCCTCTTGTCGGAGATATTGCCGTTGATCTCAAGTACGTCGACGGGTTTTCCATCCCTATCCCGTGCAAGCTCCAGATGAAGCCCCGCATTGCTGGAACCGTCGAAAAGCGGGGTAAAGTCAGGATGCGGCAAGGTGGGACGCAGCAGATGGCGGACATCGAGCTGGGTGTCCGAGCCGTTGGCCCCTTTGGGAGACTGAAAGCGAATGACAATGTCGGCAAAGGTCCGCTGGGGGTGGATGAACTTGGGGCTGTCCTGCTTGCGCCGCTCCAGGGACGCGACCACGTCCTCAAGCTTGTAGCCACGCTTGGTCGTGTCGCGGTGGATCTTCCACTTGACGCGGAGGTCGTCTTCGGGATCGAGATAGATCTTCACATCATAGCAATCACGCATTGCGCGTGTGGTGTATCCCAACAGTCCTTCGGCGATGACGAATTCGGTCGGCTTAAAGTATTTCGGCCGGCCCAAAGTCCCATGCGTATGACAATAAACCGGCTTCAGCACCGGCTCGCCCCTTCGCAGCAGCCGCAAATGCTGCTCCAGGACATCGATATAGTTCGCGCGCGGATCGAGGGCTGAAAGACCGGCGTCGTTTCGTTCCTGGCGGGTGTAGCGATGATAGTCGTCCGTGCAGAAGACCGAGCAGTGCTCCTCGCCCAGAATCTGGGCGACGCCAGCCGACAGCGTCGTTTTTCCCGATGCCGAGTCACCCACGATGCCGAGAATGATCGGATGATCCACTCGCTTGGGCATTAGCTGCTCAGGCGCTCCTCTCCCTCGGCTCGTCAGGCGACGTCGCGAGCCGCCACGCTCGCAAGACGTTCCGTCGGCAGGAAGCTCGTCAGGATCTGCCGTTCGCCCGTCGCCCCGGTTATCATCATCGTCTGCACTTTGTAGTGGGTCTTGCTACGCTCCACGCCTTCGAGCATGAGGCCCGTGGTGATGCCGGTGGCGCAGAAGAACACGTCGTCGGAGGTGATGAGCTCGTCGCGCTCGAACCAGCGCGACGTATCGATGCCGGCGTCCTTGACCGCCTTGGTTTCGGTTTGCAGCTGCGGATCGAGACGCGCGAGGAACTCGCCGCCGATCGCCCGTATGGCGCAGGCCGACATCACGCCCTCGGGCGTGCCACCCGTCCCCATCAACGCGTCGATGCCGGAGCCGTGGATGCCCGCCATGAGCGCGCCGGCGACATCGCCCGCGGGATACATCGCGACGCGAGCACCGGCCGCCAAAATCTCATTGACGAGCTCACGGTGGCGCGGTTTTTCCAACACGAACACAGTGAGATCGTTGATGTCCTTGTTGAGGACATCGGCGAGCGTCTGGAGCTTCTTGGCCGTCGGCCAGGTGGGATCGATCTTGCCCCGCGCGGGCGCACTCGCCACGAACTTCTCCATATAGAAGGCCGGCCCGGGATTCATCATGGCGCCGCGCGGCGCCACGGCGAGAACGGCAAGCGCGTTGGTAAGACCGCGCACGAGATAGCTCGTGCCTTCCACCGGATCGACGGCAATATCCGCCTTGAAGGCCGCGCCGGGATGGCCGAGATGCTCACCACGCTGCGGTTGCGGTGCTTCGCCGGCAGTCGCTTCGCCAATGACAACGCGCGCGTCGATGTCGACTTCAGCCAGCGCGCTGCGCATGGCATCGAGCGCGGCGCGACCGCCATCGTCGGCGTCCCCGCGACCGATCCAGTTGAAGGCAGCGCAGGCCGCGCGCTCCGTCACACGACGCAAAGAATAAACGAGATCCGGATTGACCGGGCCCGGGGTCACCATGACGTCTCCTCCTCGGTTGCCCCTGGCGGGACGGCCGATATCATTCGTGGGCGCAAAAGCCGTGTCTCACTATACCTTATGGGTCGGTAAGGCCCCAATTATCAAGGGCCTGAGGGTGGATTAGCGGCGCTCCCCCACCCGGTCTACCGGACTTGGCGCCGCGGATCGAGCCAATCGCGCAAGGCGTCCCCCAGCACATTGACGGAGATCAGCACCCCGACCAGCACGAGCCCGGGCAGGACCGTGACCCACCACGCACCTGCGAACATGAGGTCGTAGCCGGAGCGTATCAGGGTGCCGAGGGAGGGCTTGGTGACCGGCATGCCAAGGCCGAGAAAGGATAGCGCCGCCTCCGCCATAATGGCGCCGGCCACTTGAGTCGTGGCGATGACGATGAGCGGCGACAGGATGTTGGGCAGGATGTGGCGGTGCACAATGGCGGAATCGGCCGCGCCCACGGCGCGGGCCGCCCGGACATAGTCCTTCGCCGCCTCGACCAAGGTGGCCGCGCGGGCTGTTCGGGCAAAGACCGGCCATTCCGCCAGCCCGATGACGAGGACGAGCAGCGGTACCGCGAAGGCGCTCAGGGCCTCGCCGCCGAGACCTGCCCGGAACAGCGCCATGACGATGATCGCCATCATCAAAGTGGAAAGGGAGAGCTGGATGTCGGCCAGGCGCGTGACCACCGTATCCACCTTGCCTCCGAAATATCCCGCGAGCAGCCCTAAAGGCACGCCGATCGTCGCCTGGATGACCACGGCGAGGAGGCCGACCATGAGCGAGATGCGCGTCCCGTATAGGATGGCGCTGAAGAGATCGCGGCCTTGCGCGTCGGTGCCAAGCAGGAAGCGTGGATCGCTGCCCTCTTGCCAGATAGGCGGCAGTTCGGCGTCGAGCAGATCGAAGCTTGCGAGATTGAACGGATCGTGCGGGGCGATCAGCGGCGCGAACAGCGAGGCGATGCCGACGATGGCAAGCAGCACGCCCGCAAGCACCGTGCCAGGCCGCTCGAACGCGAAGGTGGCAAAGGCACGCGCGTTCGCCTGGGATGCGGCCGTGCTCATCGTGCGCCCTCGAGGCTTACGCGCGGGTCGAGCATCAGGCTCAACAGATCAACCAGCGTGTTGACGACAACGAAGAGAAGCCCCACCAGAACCAAATACGTGGTGATGAGGGGGATGTCGGCGCGGGTCACCGCTTCGAGGAAGAGAAAGCCCATGCCCGGCCATTGGAACACTGTCTCAGTCAGCAGGGTGTAGGCGATGAGCGTGCCGACCTGGAGCCCTCCAACGGCAACGAGCGGCAGCAGTGCGTTGCGCAGTGCATGAACGATCCACACTCGCAGCGGGGACGCGCCCTTGGCGCGGGCGGTGCGCACATAGTCGTGGCCAAGCTCGTCGAGCATGGCGCTGCGTACAAGCCGGATGAACAGCGGCAGCATGATCGAGGACAGCGTGAGCGCAGGCAGCAACAGATGCTTGAGCCCATCGAGGGTGAGAAGGCCTGTCTGCCAAGGCCCGAGATCGACGATCTTGCCGCGGCCGAACGCGGGCAGCCAGCCGAGCCAGACGGAGAAAATGGTGATGAGAAAGATGCCGGTGAGGAAAACCGGCACCGAGATGCCGAGCACGCTCAGCCCCAAGATGAGCTTCGCACCGCGACTCCGGGGCCGTACGGCGCAATAGATCCCGCCCGGCAGGGACAGAAGAAGCACGATGAGACTCGCGCCGAGCACAAGCTCGAAGCTTGCCGGGAATTTCGCGAGCACCACTTCGACGGTCGGCTTCTTGTAGATGATCGACGTGCCGAGATCGCCCGTCGCGGCGCGGCCCAAATAGCGGGCGAACTGGGCAGGCCAAGGGTCGTCGAGGCCGAGTTCGCGCCGGAGTTCGGCGCGCTCCGATTCCGGCACGGCCATTCCCGTGATCTCGCGCAAGGGATCGCCGAGGCTCTGGCGTACAGCAAAGGCGATGACGAGGATCGCCAGCATGACGAGCAGCGCTTGGGACAGACGGCGCGCGAGGAAGGCCGCGCCTCCCGCCAGCGCTCTCATGGGCGCGTCAAGTCCGGATCAGGCCGAAGGCGATGGCGGCCGCAACGAGAGCCTGCCAGGGCACGAAGAGCAGGATGAGCACGCTGAGATCGGCCGCCGGATATAACAGCACGCCAAGCGCCGCGCCAACAACTACGACCAGAATCCAACTCTTGGGGCGCCTGATGGGCTCGGCCGCAATGCCGGCCCCGAATGCCGTGAGGCCCGCGCCGACCGCGCCGCCGCTCAACCCGCCAAGCAATAGGCCAGCAACCTCGCGGGTCGCCTTGGCGCCCGGCGCCGTGCCGTACAGGTCCGAGCCGATCACGGCCTGGAACACATCGTTCGCCGTGTTCACGGCGACGAGCCAGCCGACCAGCACGAGCGCCATGGCGAGCAGGCATTTGGCCGGGTCTCGGGTGACCCATAGCCACATCATGAGACCAAGGCTGGCTCCGAATACGATACCCGCGTGGAGCGGGATCCCTTCCGCATTCAAGAGGAACTCGCCATCGTCCAGACGCAGGTCGGGCAAGGGTGACGGGAGGCTCGATATCAGCCCCGTGAGGACGCCAACGCCAGCCATGACGGCGATGGCCCGGGCGCCCGGCGGCGGGCGTGGGCGAATGTCGGCCCTCAGGAAATCCCACGTCATCCCCGATAGCGGGCAATTCCAATGCGCTGCCGCCCCCTCAGTCTGTACCGGTAACATGGTCGCGCGCGAAATGCGCACGTCGCTGCCCCCAAGAGAGCGCACGCTGTGCAGTCTCTTCAGCACACTATACCTGACAGCTGTGAGGCTGACCAACGGAAGGACGAACCGACCGTCAGCTTTGGCTTTCGGAGACCAGTCTCAGCTGGGCGAGCCCCTTCTCCATCTGGTCGCCCACCATCTTCTTGCCGTTCATGATCAGACAGAAGGCCTTCTCCACGAAGGTGTGCTCGTCGTTCATGCTCCAGGTAACGGTGGTCTTGTCGCCGTCGGGCTTGAACGCGAACTGCGAAAAGCTGGTCCCTTCGAAGGGCTCCGTAAAGTCGACCTTGATCCTCACCAGCTGGTCGGGGCGGCTTTCGACCAGGGTCATTTTGCCTACGCCAACCTCGCGATTGCCGGCCCAGGTCATGGCTGTGCCTTCGCCAGCCTCCGGGCCCTCGAAGCCGACCTTGGCGTCGGGATCGAGATCGGCCCAAGGCGACCACGCCTCCCATTTGTGGAAATCGTTGACCTCGCCGAACACCTTGGACGCCGGGGCGTCGATGGTGACGGTTCGTTCGACGTGGAATTCGGAAGGCTGGAGCGCGACCACGACGGCAAACACGGCGATAAGCGCCACCAGCACCAGCAGGATCTTCTTCAGCATCGGAGCTTCCTCCCCTTGGATGTGATTCTATTCGATCACGAGGTCCCCCAGATACGGCATGTCTATGACATTCACCACGGGCTCGATCTTCACATTCTTCCGCGCCGCCCACGCGAGATGCTGCCACTGGAGGGGAAGGATCGCGGCGTCCTCATGGAGAATGCGCTCGATCTCCCTGAGGACTTCGGCACGCGCCTCTGCGTCCGTCATGGCCTGGGTCTGAAGCGTCAGCCGGTCGACCTCCGGGTTCGAATAGTTGCCAGCGTTGTATTGGCCGTAACCCGTCTCCGTGTCCGGGGTCATGACCAAAAACTCGTAGAAGTTCGCGGAATCCTGCGTATCGGACTGCCAGCCGATCATCATGATGTCGGCGGCGCGCTCGTCGAAGCGCTGCCAATATTGCGCCTTGGGCAGGGTCCGCAGGTCGACCTTGATGTTGATCCTGGCGAGCATGGCGGCGACGGCTTCGGCGATGCGCGCGTCGCCGATATAGCGGTTGTTCGGCGCCATCATGGTCACCGAGAAACCGTCCTCGTAGCCCGCCTCTTGCATCAGTGCCTTCGCCTTGGCGAGATCGTAGGGCGGCGCGATCTCCGGGTCGTGACCGGCGTAGCCCGGTGGGCTCAATTGTCCTGCAGCCGTGGCGAAGCCGCGCATGATCTTCCCGGCGATGGCCTCGCGGTTGATGGCGTAGCTGATCGCCTGTCGCACGCGGGGGTCCTTGAAGGC
>CAYUTT010000010.1:0-4577 GCA_964447575.1 uncultured Methyloceanibacter sp. | reverse complement strand
TCGCCTCCTCGAACGGCTCGAACAGCGCCTTGAAGTCGGGACTCTGCTTCAGCCGGTCGAAGGTCCAAACGACGTCCTCGGCAGTCATCTTGCTGCCGGAGTGAAACGTCACGTCGTCGCGCAAATGGAAGCGCGTGGTGCGCTCGTCCCGCTGCTCCCAGCTTTTCGCCAGTCGCGGCTCGAGTGTGAGGTCCTGGCGGAAGCGAACCAGCGGGTCGAACACAAGATGCGAGAGCTGAAGCGTCGCGCCGGATAGCTGCTCATGGGGATCGAGGGAGGCGGGATCGGCGTCATAGGCCATGCGCAATGTCTTGGCCGCGACGGCCTCCGCTTGCGCGAAGCACAGGACATTTGAGAGCAGTAGGATGAACGCAACGCGCATAAGCTGTCAGTTTGGCTTATCAAGCGGTTCGGCCAAGTCCGGGAAAAGCTCAAGGCTGCCCCCGAACCAGACAACCGCGCCTGCGAGTACAATCAGGAGCGGCGCAATCAGGAACAGGCCGCCGAGCACGATCTGCTGTCCACCCGCCCATTCGGATTCGAGCGTTGCCTGTTTCGGTTTGTCCGGATTGTAACGCACGGCGACCACTGCCCCGACCGGATATTTGCCGGTGAACCCTTGCGCCTCAGCTAGGCTGCCTTCGAGGGTGCCGAAACGGATCACGTTGGATTCATAAGCGATTCCGCCCACCTTGTAGGTATAGCGCAGCTGGGGCCGGTAGTGCGTGGTTTGGACTCCAGATATCCGGTTCTTCGTGCGCTTTGCAATCTCCGAGACGAGCACCTCTCCGCCCGTGAGAGGCCAGATCTCACTCGCCCTGGCGAGCTTTTGATTCTTGATGCCTGCGTAGAGCATGAAACCACCGACCGCAGCGAAAACAAGGGCGGGGGCCGCGCCCAGGACCACCGCGCCGACGGCAACACTGAGCCAAAGCGTCAAAGCGGCTAGCCTCCATACGGGATCCCCTCCCTTGGCGTTGATTGTCGCCTGAAAGCAAAGGTCTCGTCCAGCCTCTTGCCTCGAACCCTCCGGCCGATAAAGTCGCCCCCTTCCCGCCCCCTGGAGAGCGCCCAACCCCGTGCCAGGCTTTTTCGTCACCGGAACCGACACCGATGTCGGCAAGACCCTCGTCGCGGCGTGGCTCTTGACCCAGCTCGACGCGTTCTACTGGAAGCCGATCCAGGCAGGGATGGAGCCCGAAACGGATGCAGAAGCCGTGCAGCGCCTTGCCGGGGTGGAGCAAGCGCGCATCCTGCCCGAGGCTTACGTGCTGCCGGAAGCTCTCGCGCCGCATGAGGCCGCACGACGGGCCGGCGTCACGCTGCAAATGGAGAGGTTGGTGCCGCCGCCTTGCGATGGGCTCCTGATCGTCGAAGGTGCGGGCGGACTCATGGTGCCCATTACCGGCGAAGCCTACATGATCGACCTTGCAGCGGAACTCGACCTCCCGATCATCCTGGTCGCGCGCTCGACGCTCGGCACCATCAACCATACGCTGCTGTCGTTCGAAGCGATCCGGCGGCGGGGGCTACCGCTCGCCGGCGTCGTCATTACTGGGCCGGAGACGCCGCACAATCGCGCCGCAATCGAGCGCTACGGCCAGATCGAGGTTGTCGCCGAGATTCCTTGGCTCGAGGCGATCAACCGCGACGTGCTCAGGGCGATCGCGCCGGAGTTCGACCTCTTGAAGCTTGCGACGGTGAAGCCGTGAACGACAGCCCTAAATCCGATCGGCGCCCCTCCCTCGCGCGCGACGTGATCATGATCGACAAGCGCTATGTCTGGCACCCCTACACCCAGCACGGCACCGAGGCCGAGCCGACCGTGATTGCACGCGCCAAGGGCGCTTCGTTGTTCGATACCGAAGGGCGTGAAATTCTTGACCTGATCTCATCGTGGTGGACCTGCACGCACGGCCATTCCCATCCGAAAATCAACGCCGCGCTCGCGCGGCAGGCGGAGCAAATGGAGCATGTGATGTTCGCCGGCTTCACGCACGAACCCGCGGCCAATCTCGCGGAGCGGCTGGCCTCGCTTCTGCCTGGCGACCTCAATCGCGTGTTCTTTTCCGACGACGGCTCCACCTCCGTGGAGGTGGCGATCAAGATCGCCTACCAGTCCTGGGTCAATCGTGGCGAGCCCCGCAGGCGCATGCTCGTCGCCTTCGACGGCGGGTACCATGGCGACACGCTTGGGGCCATGTCGGTCGGGCGCGGATCGCAGATGTTCGGCGCCTTCAAGGAACTGATGTGTCAGGTCTGCGTCCTGCCCTACCCCTGGACCTTCGAGGGCGACGACGCCGCAGACGAGCGCGAGGCGGGGGCGCTATCCGCGCTCGAGGCGCTCCTCACCGAGCGGCCGCAGACGATCGCTGCCCTTATCATCGAACCGCTTATGCAAGGCGCGGCGGGCATGCATTTCTGCCGCCCGGCCTTCCTCAGGCGTCTCGTCGAGACGGCGCAACGCGCTGGAGTCATTGTTATTTTCGACGAGGTCGCAACGGGCTTCGGGCGCACCGGCACGCTGTTCGCGATGGAGCAGGCAGGCGTGGTGCCGGACCTCGTCTGCCTCTCGAAGGGACTCACCGCTGGCTATATGCCGCTTGCCGCCACGGTGGCGCGGGACCGTCTGTTCGATATGTTCCTCGGCCACAACTTCGATCGCGCCCTACCCCACGGCCATTCCTTCACCGCCAATCCGCTGGCCTGCGCCGTGGCGCTTGCCGCGCTCGACCTTTACGAGGAAGAGCGCACCTTGGAGCGCATCGGCGCGATCCATGCTCGCCATCGCGACATGCTGGACACGCTCACGGCGCGGCCGGACGTGACGAAACCGCGCGTGCTGGGCTCGGTGCTCGCCTTCGAGGTGAAGGAAGGCGGCCAGTATCAGTCCGAGGAGAGCCGCAAGCTCCGGGCCTGGTATCTCAGGAACGGCTTCAATATCAGGCCGATGGGATCCACGGTCTATCTCCTGCCGCCCTATTGCATCACCGACGATGAGCTCTCGCGTGCCTATGCGGGCATGATCGAAGGGCTCGACCGCCTCGCCTCAGGCGCGCTCTAGCCGCCCATAAACGATGTGCCAGGTGACGCGGCCGCCAAAGCGCAGATTCGTGGACTTTATCGCGCGCCGCAGCGCCCCCGGCGAGAGCGGCGCATAGCCTTCGCGGGGCGTGAGCCCGCCGACGGCCTTCATGCGGCGCAGGAAAGCGAGCGAATCGTGGTCAGGGGTGAGGTACTCCTCCTCGACCACGCCCGGAAGCGGCGGCAGATCGGCGATGCCGCTCGGCAGGCCTTCGGCGGCAAGCACGCTGCGCCATTCGGCGTAACTATCCGGGCCAAGTGTCGCGAAAACCAGCACCCCATCCGGTGCCAAAAGAGCGGTCAAACGCGCCAGGCTCGCCACCGGATCGGGAAGCCAGTGCAGCGTCATGCTGGTGGCGATGAGGTCGAGACCTTCATGGCCGCCCGCCTCGCCCGCATCCATCACCTCGTAGGTGGTATGCCGGGGACCCAAATCAGCCAGATTGCGCCGGCACTCGGCGATCATGGCGGGCGCCGCGTCGGTCAGCACGAACTGGCCGTCCGGATAGCGCGCGACGAGATGGCGGCTGAACAGGCCGGTGCCGCAGCCAAGCTCGAGCACGCGGGGGGCTTCGAGGTCCGGGAGGAGCTTGGCAAGCCTGTCAGCTACGGCCTCTTGCAGCCCCGCATGGGCCTCGTAGCTGCCGGCACACGCCCCGAAGCGGGCCGCGATCGCGGCGCTACGACGGGAGAGAATCGGCGAATTCAAGGACATGACGGGCGCACCAGGCTGGGTGCCTCAAGGGTAGGACATGGCCGCCATCCGGCGACCAGACAATCCGTCGCGGCCGCCAGACCGTCTCGCTCATGGCCGACGGCACGATGGCGTCGTCGCGGGCTGCCAAAGCGAGCACGGGACAGGCGAGCCCTTCCTTAGCGGCCTCGGCCTCCCAATGCATCAGCCAATCGAGGCCCTCGTCCAGGCGCGGCACGTCCAAAGCGCTGGCTTCGGCGAAGTCCGGGGCACCACAGGAGCGCCAAAAGGCCTGCATCGTGCCGCCAGCATCGCGCCCGAGCCCCCGCTTGAGCGCGGCGACGCGAGACGGCGGCACGTGGGGGCAGAAGCGGTCGAAGCCCTGGATGGAGACGAGCCCGCGAAAGCGGCCGCGCCCTTCCTTCAAGAGCCACAGCACCCCCAGCGAATGGCCTACGGCGATAGCATCCTCCGGCCAGTCCGTGCTGGCCGCGGGCCCCCCGGCGACGAAGCCGAAATCGACCAGGGTGATTTCGGCCCCGGGGAGACGATCCACGACATCCGCCCAGATGCGGGCGTGGAAGCCCCAGCCATGAACGAGCACGACATGCATCAGGCGGAGACGGCCTTCGCCTTTACGGGCGCGGCCCCCTGCCCCAGCCCGCCGAGCAGGCGATCCACGTCCTCCTCCGTGTGGGCCGCGGTGAAGGCAAAACGCACGCGCGCGGTTCCTGATGGCACCGTCGGCGGCCGGATGGCCGTCGCCCAAAAGCCTGCTTCGCGGAGCTTCGCGCTCAAG
>CAYUTT010000009.1:0-15856 GCA_964447575.1 uncultured Methyloceanibacter sp. | reverse complement strand
ACGAGGCTTCGCGGGCTCGCCTCGCCCGTGCCGGCGATATCGAAGGCAGTGCCGTGGTCGGGCGAGGTGCGCACGAAGGGAAGGCCGAGCGTGACGTTCACGCCTTCCTCGAAGGCGAGAGTCTTGAACGGCACGAGCGCCTGATCGTGATACATGCAGAGCGCCACGTCATAGCGCGTGCGCGCCGCGGAATGGAACAACGTGTCGGCGGGGTGGGGGCCCGTCACGTCGAGACCGTCTCTTCGCGCGGCCTCGACGGCCGGCGCGATCACGTCGATCTCCTCGCGGCCCAAGCTTCCGTCTTCGCCGGCATGGGGGTTCAGGCCGCTCACGGCGAGTCGCGGCCGCACATAGCCGAAGAAGCGTCGCAAGTCCTGGTCCACGATCCTGAGCGTATCGAGGATCAAGGCGCGGCTGAGGGAGCCTGGCACGTCCTTCAAGGGGATGTGGATGGTGACTGGGACAACCTTGAAGGGCCCCGCAACCAGCATCATTACGGGATGGAGGGGAGCGCCTTTGCCCGCAGCCAGCGCCGCGAGATATTCCGTATGCCCCGGAAACGCGAAGCCCGCTTGGTAGAGATGTGACTTCGAGACGGGGTTCGTGATTACGGCGCGCGCTTCGCCGCGCTGGACGAGCTTGACTGCGCGCTCAATGGATTCCTTGACGGCCGGCATCGCCGCGCCGCTCGGCCGGCCGGCAACGACCGGTCCGGGAACCGCGACCGGAAGCACGGGGAGAGCCTCGTCGAAGACGCTGGCGGCTTCGCGCGCCGATGTCACGGTTGCGATCGGAACGGAGAGGCCGAGTGTCTCGGCGCGCTCGGCGAGCACTGTCTGGTCGCCCAGAAGGACGAAGGGCGAAATGGCCTCGGCGCTTCGCGCGGTATAGGCGAGAAGCGCGATATCGGGCCCAATCCCGGCGGGATCGCCGAGGGTCAGGGCGAGGGGGGCGTCGGCAAGACCCATGGGCTCAAGGGCCTAGCACGAAAATTCGGGTCAGCGATATTCGACGAACGCGTCCTGGCGAAGATCGCGCAGCAGCTTCTCGGCCTGGATCATCATCTCTTCGTTCATGAGCTGGCGCTGGGTCTGCTCGCGCAGATTGACGTCGCCGGAGGTGGTGCGTCTGCCGCATACGGCGTAGAGCTCGACGCCCGAGGGCGAGAGTGCCGGCGGGGTCATCTGCCCGACCTTGGCATTCTGCACGAGCAGCCGCGCGGGTTGGGTGAGGGCGGAGGTTTGGTGGTCCGGCAGCGACTTGACCGTCACGCCATCGCCTCTGGCCAAGTCGGTGATATTGGAGCAGTTGCTGAACCGAGCGCGCAACGCTTCCGCCTCGGCGACCTTGACGGCGATCGTTCTTTGATCGGCATTGCTCGGAAGGGCGAACCTTACCTGCCGGAGCTGTAGCGCCGATTGCGCCTCGCCGCCGTCCTCGCCGGACTCGGAAAGTGCGCGGTCGACATCGGCCTCGCCGATCTGAACCGTGTGCCGGAACTTGCGGCTCACCACGCTCTGCCAAACAAGCTGCGCGCGGATACGGTCCTTCAGCGTCTTGACGTTGACGCCGGCGCCGGCAAGCGCGGTGGTCAAGCCCTGCACATCGAGATTATTCTTGGACGCCATGTCGGCGAGAATCTTGTTCACGTCGTCCTCGTCGGGTGCGACGCCAAGCTTCCGTCCCTCCTGCATCTGGAGGCGCTCATCGATGAGAAGGTCGGTCGACTTCTTCTTCAGTTCCGGTCCCGGCTGCTCTTGGGTGGTGAGGGCCAGGAAACGCTCGCGCTGGCTGATGTCGTAGTCCGAGATCGGGTCGTCGTTCACGAGCACCTTGATGGACAGTTCTTGCGTGAGCACAAGGCCTGCGCCGAGCACGCAGAGACCGCCTGTCAGAATCACGGAGGCGAGGATGCGTCCGATGTATGTCCGGATTGCCTTGGTCAATTGGTGTCGGATCCTTCGGAGCCGAATCCACTGAAGGCTTCGGTGGCTACGGAGTAGGTGCCCAGATATTTCAAGGAGAAGTTCACGAGGAAGCGCTGATCCGGGTCGATGTCCTGATCGCGAATGAAGGAGCGCTGGTAGGTGACGTCGAGCTTGAAGCAGTCGTCCATCCACCGGAGGCCGACGCCGTCCGTAATCGTCTGCTCAGCCTGAATGTCGTAACGGATGTTGCCGAGCAGCCACCATTCACTGGTGATGGCGAGCGCGCCCGCCGCCAAAATCTCTTCGCGGTCGATCCGGCTGGCGATCGCCGGGGGCACATTCACGTCCACCTCACCGGGCACGTCCGCATAGTTCACGCGCGCCTCCACCGGTCCGTAGCGCAGCTGGGAACCGAGATCCACCCGCTCGATGTCGAACGTATCTTGGTCGAAGCGTGTTTGCGCCGAGAAGGAGAGATTGTTTGACGCCTGCAGATAGAGGCCGCTCACATAGTCCGAGTCGCTGCTGGCAAGGCCGCTGTTCCGGTAGAAGTCCGTGTCGAACTCGTTCTGGCCGGCGATTTGGTAGCTCTGGCCGAACACGGCGGTGGCATAGGCGCCGGACACGAGCTGCGCCGTGTAGCGGACGCCGACATTGGCCCGCGTGCCGGTCTCGATGCGGTCGTAGCCGGAGAACTTGTCGATGTCGAACAGGATCGTGTCGTCGAACACGAGGCTGAGCGCGTCCTCGTTCGGGATTTTCTGCTGGTCGCCAAGCGAGTCGGGCCGGGCGATGATCTGGCCGATCGGCTCGATCGTGTGGGTGATGGCGCCGGTCGTGCTGACGAAGGGATAGCGGTATTCGAGGCCGGCGACCGCATTGCCGCGCCAGATGGTGCCATCCTCCGGATTGGGGTCGACGATGCTTTCCGTACCGGTCAATTGGATATCGGCAGGCTTATTGACGTCGTAGAAGTCGCCGCGCAGACGGCCGAACGGCGTGAACACCTGGCCGATGCCGTCGATCAATTGACGCCGCCAATTGGCCTCGACGATCAGCCGGTTCGAATCGACGCCGTCCTCGCTGGAGAACACCATAGCATTCGAGTTGAAACTGAGCTCGCCGCCGATGATCGGTGCGCCAACGATGTAGTCGTAGTCGACGATCGGGTAGACCGTCGCCTCTGAGAACTTCTCATCCTGGAATAGCAGGCTTTGGGTGTTGTAGAAACGCGTCGAGAAATAGTTCCGGTCGTGCAGACCCTCCAGGAACACCTGGGAGACACGGTCCGTCTTCAGCCGCGAGTCGAGATTGTAGAAGCGGCGGAAGGTCTCGTCGGTCTCGGCGAGGATGTCCCAGCCCCAGGAGTAGTACGGATTGAGCGCGAACTTGCCCTGGGTCTTGATGCTGCCGCGGAAATCCTGGTCGGCGGGACTATTCGGGTCATCTTGGTTGTCGAACACGCCCGCCAGCTCCACGCGGTAGCCGCCGCTCGCCGTGCGCTGCCGCCAATCGCCGAGGAGCAGAGTCCCGGCTTTCTCGGTCCACATCGGGGCGAAGGTGAAGTCGTAGTGGTCGGACAGGGCGAAGTAATAGGGGACCTGCACCGTGTTCCCGAGCTCGTTGGAGTGGCTGTAGCTCGGCATCAAGAAGCCTGACTTCCGCTTCACCGTGGGATCGGCGATCTGGAACCACGGGACCCAGAGTACCGGCACGCCGAAGAAATCGAAGGTCGCATCTCTGTACGTGATGGTGGCTTGATCGCGCTTGTGCGTGATCTTGCCTGCGCGAATGCGCCAAGTGGGGGGCTTGCTTGGGTCGTCCTCGCAGAGCTTGCAGGGTGTGAACCAGCCTTTCTGGAATACGGTAACGTTGCCGGCCTCGCGAGAAGCCGACTGGGCGACGATGCGCGTTTCGTCCTTGGTGACGAACCGGAGTGCGTCGACGAAGCCGTCGCGGAAATCGTCGGTGAGCGTCAACTGGTCTGCGGTGATGACCGCGCCGTCGGGGTCCTTCATGCGGACATTGCCTTCGGCGGCCAGCGTGTTCAGATTCCGGTTGTAGACGACCTTGTCGGCCAGCAGCGTGTAGTTGCCGTAGTAAATCTCGACGTGGCCCTTGGCGGTGATCCGGGCGTTCTCGTTGTCGTAGATCATCTCGTCGGCTTGCAGCAGCATCGGCTCCGAGGAACTGATGTCCGGCGGCTGGACGAGCTGCTCGAGCCCGGTCTGAGCCTGCGCGAAAGCCTCCTGCGCGGGCCCAAGGGGCACCGCGAGGACGGCGAGAATCGCTGACAGGAGCGCGACGCGGGCGGCCGGGACCGGCGGCCCGTTAGACACAGTGAGGCCGGGCAGAGCCCGGCACTTCCTCCAGATGATGGTTAGGGCCCGCGCCATCATCCGTCCTCTTTGTACAAGAGCACGGTGAGCGCGAGCGACGCCGCGACGATCACCGGTAGCCATGCCGCCGCCGCGGCGGAGGTGAGCCCCGACATGGCGAAGTTTCGCGAGATCTCCGAGAATACGAAGAAACCGAAGCCCGCCGCGAGGCCGAAGATCGCGTTGATCTGGACGTTGCCGAAACGGAAGCCCTTGAGCGAGCAGGTCGCCGCGATCAGCACCATCGTGACCAGAAGAAACGGTCGCGACAAGAGCAGGTGGAACTGCACCCGGTATTGGGTTGCGGGCAAGCCCGCCCGCTCGGCGATCTGGATGAAGTTCGGCAACTCCCAGAACGAGATCGAGAAGACGGTGCCGAGACTGTCGCGGACCTGCGTCGGCGTCAGATAGGTGCTGACCAGATACTCCTCGTAGAAGGCGGGTTCTTGGCCGACGGCACTGACCCAGACATCCTCGAGCTCCCAACGGCCGTCCTTGAGCACGGCGCGCTTCGCCTCGATCCGCTCCGTGAGCTCGTGATTGGGATCGTAATGGAACACGGTGACGCCGTTCAGTTCGAGGCCTTGATTGAGGACCTGAAGCGCATGGACGACGGACGGCCCGTCGGCGCCGTCCTCGCGCAGCCAGGCGCCGGCGCGACTGTCCGTTTTGAGCAACGACTCGTTCTTGCCGAAGGCGGCCGCATAGAGTCGCTCCGCCTCACCGCGGGCCATGGCGGCGAGCGGGTTGTAGAGCAGCACGAAGGCGACGCCGAGCAGGAAGGCGACGATGATTGCCGGTAGCAGGAACTGCCAAACGGAAACTCCCGCGGCGCGCAGCACGACGAGCTCGGACGAGCGGCTCAGCATCAGGAAGATGGCGATGGTGCCGATCAGCACGGCGAAGGGCAGGGTGAGCTCGGAGAACGAGGGCAGCCGCAGGAGCGTCATCCAGGCAAGAAGAATTCCGGGAACGTCATTCGAGTATTTACCGCTGCGGCGTAGCATCTCGATGAAATCGACGAAGAAGATCAGAACGCAGCAGATCAGGAACATCGCCACCATGGCGGCGAAGAATCGCGCCGAAAAATAGCGCGCAAGCGTTCCCCCTGCACTGATGCCCCGCATCTGCGCTTTCACTCCGTCTGCATCCCTCTACCGGCCCATAACTTTATGTTTCTTGGCTGAAACTTGAGCTCGAAGTTCAGCTTGGACCGCAGTTCTGGCGACATTTTAACGTGCGCCATCCAGGCCGCAACGAGAATCGCCCCCACGGGAATACCATACACGAGCACCACCGCCCACGCATGGAGGACGACCAGATTCCCGGCCACAAGCCCTGCGACTCTGAGGCCGATGGCGATGCCGAAAGCAGCCAGAATCTGGCGCCAGCGGTTCTCGCGCGTGGTCCTCGCTTGGCCCATCAAAGCAATGGCTACAAAGATGAAAACAAGTGGGTAGAGCGGCGTTGCTAGCCTCTCATGGAGTTCTCCCCGCAAAAGACCGTAATTTTTCGCAGCAACTTTATCGTCCGGAGGTGGGCTTAGGAGTTCTCCCATGCCCCGTTCCTTTGGCCGCAGATCTTTGTCGTCCCCGTCTTTTGGGCTAAACTCAGATAAATCGAGCATATTCTGATCGAAGGCGATGATTTGCACTGCTTTGTCTTTCTTGTCGTCAGCATTGAAGCGGTGCACGTAGCCCTCGAACATGATCAAATACGAGCCATCGTTGTTGCTGAGGATGCGCCCGCGCTCGGCGAGATAGCTCATCACCTGCTTGTCGTCCCGCTCGTCATGGACCAGGAGGCCGAGGAGTTCGCCGGTTGGGCTGCGATCGCGGATATGGAAGGTCAGACCGCTCTCGGGACTGGAAAACCGTCCGGGTTGAAGGACTTGCGAGATAAGGTCGGCTCGGACTTGGGTGAAGAAGTCGCGCAGCGCGCGCATGCAGGCGGGGTTCAGGAACACGTTCACGAGCAGGATCACGATGCTGACGATGGCGGCCAGGGCGACGAGGGAGCTGCAAATCCGCCATACCGGCGCGCCCGCCGCCGTCATGACGATCATTTCGCTGTCGCCATTCATGCGGTCGAGCGTGTAGAGGGCGGCCATCAGCACCGCGTTGGGGGCGATGAGGGTCATCAGGCCCGGCAGGCTGAGCATGGTCATCTGGAAGAAGAGCACCAAGCCCTGACCTTGGGAGGTGATAAGATCGAGCTCTTTCAAGGCTGTAGCGAGCCAGACGATGGCCGTCAGCGTCAGCAGCATGACGAGGAACGCATTCGTCGCCTGCCGAAACATGTATCGGCTGAAGAGCGTCATGACCGTTTGCCCGAGGTCCCCGTGACCCTTGCGCCGATGGCCCCCAAGACTGCCCCCAGAAGTGCGCCAACCGGCTGGTACCGCTGACAATTCTCAACAGCCCAACATGGCGGAATTTCGGCCTTTTTGGAATGACTTGCTTGCCTTTGAAGCAGGACTTAGGTAGGCAGGCACTGTATTTCCTGCCGCTGTTGCAAAACTGCACCACGGAGCGCGCGGGCGCCTCCTTGTCCTGCGCGCTTTGGTCTGTTTTGAGGGGCCGCCGGCCCGACTCATCAATGGAGCTTATCGTGACCGATCAGACTGCGTTGTCCTTTGCCAGCAAAACCGCAGCCGGCGATGGTGTTGCCGTCGTCTTCGCCGAGGAGGGGCCGAAGCTTACGCCTGCGGCACAAGATCTCGACAAGGAGACCAAAGGTCTCCTCTCCAAGGCGGCGCAGATCACGGCGTTCAAGGGCAAGAAGGGCGCGACGGTCGACGTGCTCGCGCCCCAGGGCGTCAAGTATTCGCGAATCGTGATGATGGGGCTCGGCAAGCCCGCCTCGTTCAGCCACGAGGATTGGCTCAATCTCGGCGGCACGGTGCGCGGCCAGCTCACCGGCCGGGAAGGGGGTTCGGCCCACGTCTATCTCGAGACGGCAAAGGGCGACCTCGCGCCTGCGGACGTGTCGAGCTTTGCGCTCGGGGCGCAGCTGCGCGGCTACAGCTTCAAGAAACACAAGTCCAAGACGGCGAAGAAGAAAGATAACGGCAGCGAGCCGAACGAGACGTCGCTGAAGAAGCTGGTCGTCCATTGCGGCGATCCGCGCGCGGCGGGGCAGGCCTTCACCCCGGACCGCGCCATCGTCGACGGCGTCAACCTGGCGCGGGATCTCGTCAACGAGCCGGCCAATGTGCTCGGCCCCGCAGAGTTCGCCCAGCGCGCCAAGGCGCTTGCCAAGACCGGGCTCCAGGTCGAGGTGCTGAGTGAAGCCGCGCTGAAGAGGCTCGGCATGGGCGCGCTGCTCGCGGTCGGCCAAGGCAGCGAGCGGCCAAGCCATGTGGTGGTGATGCAGTGGAAGGGGGCCGGGCCGAAGGGCGGGGCGCCGATCGCCATCGTGGGCAAGGGCGTAACCTTCGACACGGGCGGCATCTCGCTCAAGCCCGCCGCCGGCATGGAGGACATGAAGGGCGACATGGCGGGGGCTGCGTGCGTGGTCGGGCTGATGCAGGCGCTGGCCGAGCGCAAGGCCAAGGTCAATGCAGTCGGAATCATCGGGGTCGTCGAGAACATGCCAAGCGGCAGGGCGCTTCGTCCCGGCGATGTGGTGCAGGCGATGTCCGGCACGACGATCGAAGTGCTCAACACCGATGCCGAAGGGCGCATGGTGCTGGCCGACTGCCTCTGGTACGCGCAGGAGAAGTTCAAACCGAAGGCGGTGGTCAATCTTGCCACGCTCACGGGTGCCATCATGGTGGCGCTCGGCAAGGAGCATGCTGGGCTGTTCTCGAATGACGACAAGCTCGTCGAGCAGCTCACGGCGGCCGGCAAGGAGACGGGAGAGAAGCTGTGGCGGCTTCCGCTCGGACCGAAATACGACAAGATGATCGACTCGAAGGTCGCCGACATCAAGAACACGGGCGGCAAGTGGGGCGGGGCCATTTCCGCCGCGCAGTTCCTCCAGCGGTTCGTCAAGGAAGGAACGCCATGGGCGCATCTGGATATTGCCGGCACGGCCATGGCCTCGGTCGATAGCGAGGTCAACAAGAGCTGGGGCTCTGGCTTCGGCGTGCGGCTGCTCGACCGGCTGATCAAGGATCACTACGAGCAGCGTTAACCGGCGGGCGCGAGCGTCACACGGGTCCGACGCAGCGATCTCACGGCCCTATAGGGATATTTTCCATAATATACCTTATGCGAATCACGGATATGGGGCAAAGACTCGCAAGAACTAGCCAACTCACTGCTTTCGCTTATAATTTTAGGCTTTCGATGTGGCTCCCCGGCAGGCCATGCCATGGCTGAGGATCCGGCTCGCAGATACACACTCGACGGTCTTCTCGCCGTCATGGCGCGCTTGCGCGACCCCGAGACCGGCTGTCCGTGGGATGTGAAGCAGAGCTTCACGACGATCGCGCCCTACACCATCGAAGAGGCCTACGAGGTCGCTGACGCGATCGCGCGCGACGATCGAGACGCGCTCAAGGACGAACTCGGCGATCTCCTGCTCCAGGTCGTCTATCACGCGCAGATGGCCTCCGAGCAGTCGGACTTTCAATTCGCGGACGTGGTCGATGCCATCACCCGTAAGATGATCCGCCGCCACCCGCATGTGTTCGAAGATGCGTCGCGCCGCGAAGAGTTCATGACGACCGATCTGTGGGACCGTATCAAGGCCGAGGAGAAAGCCGAACGCGGGCACGAGGGGCCTGCGGAGAGCGTCCTCGACGACGTGCCGGTCGGCCTGCCCGCCCTCACGCGTGCGGTGAAGCTCCAGAAGCGTGCGGCAAAGGTCGGCTTCGACTGGCCCAGCCTCGCGCCCGTCCTGCATAAGATCGAGGAGGAGCTCGACGAGCTGAAATGGGCGGTCGTGGAGAACGGCACGGGCACGTCACAGGGAAAGGTCGCGGAGGAATTCGGCGATCTACTCTTCGTGATGGCCAATGCGGCGCGCCATCTCGGCGTCGATCCCGAAGCCGCAGTCCGGGCGGCCAACGCGAAGTTCGTGCGGCGTTTTCACAGCATTGAAGCGGCTCTGGCGGCAAAGGGCCGGAAGCCGGAGGACGCCACGCTCGAAGAGATGGACGCGCTGTGGGACGAGGCCAAAGAGGCGGAGCAAAAAGGCTAGGGCTGCGCCCTACTCGGCCGCGATGCGCAGCCGTGCGGCGCCGGCCACGCGTGCAAGCCTGTCGCGTTTCTCCGGCGCCACGCGAATGCGCAACGCGGTGACCCCGTCGCCGAGATCGGTCCGCGAGATCACCTCGCAATTCTCGTAGATCCAATTGGACAGCGCGCCTTCTTGGGGCTGGACCGCAATCTCGACGGTCTGGCGGCGGCGGTTGAGCCTCCGCTCGACCTCGGCGCGCAGCGTGTCGAGGCCGAAACCGCTGACAGCGGACACCAGGATCGCGCCGTAGCGCGGCGCTTCGTTTTCCGCACGCTGCCGGCCGGTGGCGTCGAGCAGGTCGGCCTTATTCCAGACTTCGAGCAGCCGGTCCGGCTCTGCCTCTGGGTCGATGCCGAGATCGACCAGGACCGCGTTCACGTCGGCGCGCTGGCTGGCCGTCGCTTCGTCCGCGATGTCGCGGACATGCAGGATGAGGTCCGCCTCCTGAACCTCCTCGAGCGTGGCGCGGAAAGCGGCGACGAGTGTGGTGGGCAGATCGGAAATGAAGCCCACCGTATCGGACAGAACGGCCTTCGATCCGCCGGGGAGCGCGAGCGCGCGGATGGTCGGATCGAGCGTGGCGAACAGAATATCCTGGGCGAGCACCTCGGCGCCGGTGAGCGCGTTGAACAGGGTCGACTTGCCGGCGTTGGTGTAGCCGACGAGGGCCACGGCCGGATACGGCACGCGCTGGCGGGATTTCCGATGCAGCCCGCGCGTGCGGCGCACCTGCTCCAGCTCTTTGCGGATGACGTGGATGCGCTCGCTCAAGAGCCGACGGTCGGTCTCGATCTGCGTCTCGCCGGGACCGCCGAGAAAGCCGAAGCCGCCGCGTTGCCTTTCTAGGTGGGTCCAGGAGCGAACCAGCCGGCTCTTCTGGTAGACGAGATGGGCAAGCTCGACCTGCAAGCGCCCTTCCCGCGTCCGCGCCCGCTCACCGAAGATTTCGAGAATGAGGCCGGTCCGGTCGAGCACCTTGGCGTCCCACGCGGTTTCGAGGTTCCGCTGTTGCACCGGGGTGAGCGGATGGTCGACGATCACGAGCTCCGCGTCCTCGGCGCGGACCAGGCCCGCCAGCTCCTCGACCTTGCCTGCGCCGAACAAGGTCGCCGGCTTCGGTTGGGGTACCGGCACGACACCGCTTGCCCGCACATCGAGGCCGATGGCGGCCGCGAGGCCTACGGCTTCCTCGAGGCGCGCTTGCGGCGTCCGGTCGGGCGCCTCTAGGCGCGGCCCGCGGGGGCCCTTGGCCTGGTTCTTTTCGAGGAGGATGGGGGCAAGTACGACCGCCCTGGCCCGTCCGGCAGCGCGCATCCCGGACGTTTCAGGCGTGTTTCGCGCCTTCTTACGCCTCAATTGTCTCGAATCTGTCGGACGCAATTACTCAGCGGTACCTTCCGTGTCGCCAATCTCGGCAAGCTGTATGGGCTGGCCCGGCATGATGGTCGAGATGGCGTGCTTGTACACCAGCTGCGAATGGCCATCCCGGCGCAAGAGGACGCAAAAATTGTCGAACCAGGTCACAACGCCTTGAAGTTTAACGCCATTCACAAGGAATATGGTCAGCGGTGTTTTGTTCTTGCGAACATGGTTGAGAAACGTGTCTTGCAGGCTTTGCGTGCGTTCTGTCGCCATGGGCTTCCCCGTCCCTTTGGTCCACGCTTACGCTTGTTGTCGGCGCCGGCGATCCCGGCCAGCGTGGTGACGCATTAGACGCGATTGCGAGCCAAGTCCGCAAGGGCTCTGATGCGGTTCGCTTTTGCCGCGCCTCCCCCTGAAGCGAAGCGAGTCGTCGGCCATGCTAGCGCATGGCGGCGCTTCTTTCATGCGAATTGACGCCCAGCGCCCGAAGTTTCCGGTGGAGGGCCGACCGCTCCATACCCACGAATTCAGCGGTTCTGGAGATATTGCCGCCAAATCGGTTGACCTGGGCAAGCAGATACTCCCGCTCGAAGATCTCCCGGGCATCGCGCAAGGGCAGCGACATCAGATGCTCGCCCCCTGCCCCATTCGGCGACAAGGGCACCGGCGAGACAATCTCGTCGGGCAGCATGTCGGCGGTCACGATCGTGTCCGCGTCGCCGCCTACGAGAATCATCAGCCGCTCCACATTGTTGCGAAGCTGCCGGACATTGCCCGGCCACTCGTGAGACTGAAGCACGGCCATGGCGTCCTCGCCGATACGGCGTCGCGGCAGGCCCGAGGCGACGGAGATGGTCTGCACGAAATAGCGCACGAGCTCCGGGATATCCTCGCGCCGCTCCGAAAGGCCGGGTACGCGGATCGGCACCACGTTCAGGCGGTGGTAGAGGTCTTCGCGCAGCCGCCCCGCGGAGATCTCCTTCTGGAGGTCGTGGCTCGTGGACGAGACGACGCGCACGTCCACATGCACCTTTGGCCCGCCGCCAAGACGCTGGAATCGCTGCTCGACGAGGACGCGCAAGATCTTGGCTTGCGTCTCGAGCGGCATATCGGCGACCTCGTCGATATAGAGCGTGCCGCTATGGGCCTCTTCGAGCGCGCCGACCTTACGGGGGCCGGAACCGGTCCCCTCCTCCGTGCCAAACAGCTCGAGCTCCATGCGGTCCGGCACCATAGCGGCCGCGTTCAAGACCACGAATGGCCCGTCGGCACGCGCGGATTTCGCATGCATCACGCGGGCGCCCAGTTCCTTGCCGCAGCCGGACGGCCCCGTGATCAGCACGCGGCTGTTGGTCGGGGCGACCTTCTCGATGGCCAGGCGCAGCTGGTTTATCGCGGCGGATTTGCCAACCATCTCGAAGGAATAGGTGCTGCGCTCGCGCAGCTCGCGGTTTTCGCGCTTGAGCCGGGAGGCCTCGAGGGCGCGCGCGGTGATGAGAACGAGGCGATCGGCTTTGAAAGGCTTCTCGATATAGTCGTAGGCACCGCGCTGGATGGCGGCGACGGCGGTTTCGATATTGCCATGGCCGCTGATGATGATGACGGGCAAGTCGGGATGCGCCTGCTTGATGCAGTCGAGCAGCTCCAGCCCGTCAAGCTTCGAGCCTTGCAACCAGATATCGAGAATGACGAGCGAAGGGCGCCGTTCCTCGATCACTTTGATGGTCTCGTCGCTGTCCTTGGCGAGGCGCGTCGCGTGACCTTCATCCTCCAGAATGCCGGAGATCAGATCCCTGATATCTGCTTCGTCGTCGACGATCAGGATGTCAGACGCCATGAGTTACTCCCTCTTCTTCTTTCTCCTCGGCCGGCTCGGACTCGGTCGCATGGGCGGACGGGCCGGCTGCGGACGTCGTCTCGTCCTTTTCCAACTCTTCTTGGCCCATGATGGGCAGGTCCATGCGCACGGAGGCCCCGACGGTCTTGCCGTTGCGTTTCGGTGCATCGGTTAAATGGAGCCTGCCGCCGTGCTGCTCGGTGATGCGTTGCACGATGGCGAGCCCCAGCCCTGTGCCTTTGACGCGTGTGGTCATATAGGGCTCGACCAGACGCTCGCGGTTTTCCTTCGGGAGGCCACAGCCGTTGTCGACGACGGTGATGTGGACACGGTCGCCCTTGGAGGCGACCTTCGCGGTAATGTGGCCGGTGCCGGCGCGCGCGGGGTCGGCCTCGACCGCGGTGTCGATGGCCTCGCTCGCGTTCTTGACCAGATTGGTGACCGCCTGGGTCAGGAGACGCTGGTCCGACATGGTGATCACCGGCTTGTCCGGCAGGTCGAGCTCGAACTCAATGTCGGGGCGGCTCACCTGGAACAGGAACACGGCCTCGCGCACGATCTCCCGCACGTCGTGAAGCTCCATGACCGGCTTCGGCATGCGCGCGAAGGCGGAGAACTCATCGACCATGCGCCCGATATCCGACACCTGGCGGATGATGGTGTCGGTGCACTGGTCGAAAATATCGCGGTCCTTAGTGATGGAGGCGCCGTATTTGCGGCGGATACGCTCTGCCGAAAGCTGGATCGGGGTGAGCGGGTTCTTGATCTCGTGGGCGATGCGGCGGGCGATGTCGGCCCAGGCGGTCGAGCGCTGGGCGCTAACCAGCTCGGTGATGTCGTCGAAGGTCACGACATAGCCTTGACCCGCACCTTCGCTGGTAACGCGAACCGCGAAGTTGCGCTCCGAGCCGCGGCGGCGGAGGGTCACTTGGTCGGTGGCGAGCCGCCTCCCCTGCTTCTGCGCGCGTTTCAGATGGGGCCCGAACTCGGGCACGATCTCGGCGAGCTTCTTGCCGACGAGCGCCTCTTCCTTGACGCCGAGCAGGTCCTCGGTGGAGCGGTTGACGAGATTGACGGTGCCGTCGGAGCCGACGCCGACGACACCGGCGGTCACGCCGGACAGCACCGCTTCCATGAAGCGGTTGCGCTCGTCGAGGGTCGCATTGGCGCCGACCAGCTCGTCGCGCTGGCTCTTGAGCTCGGAGGCCATGGTATTGAAGGTCGAGCCGAGAACCGCAAGGTCGCCATCGGCCCGATCGACATCCACCTCGACGTCGAGATTGCCTTGGCTGATCTCCTCGGCGGCGCCCATCAGCTGCCCGATCGGCGCGACCAGGCGGTTGGCGAACCACATGCCGATCCAGATCGCCGACAGAAGGAGCGTCAGGGCGATCGCGACATACATGAGGCCGAACGCCACCTGCACGCCGGCGCGACGCTGCTCGAGCAGCTGATACTCGGCGACGTTGGCGCGGGTCTCGCGGAGCTGCTGGAGCACGCGGGCATTTACGGGCCGGATCACATAGAGATAGGTGTCGTCGAAATTGTTGAGGCTCTTGATCGCGCCGACCATGCTGGTCTGGCCCGGTGCGATGACGATGACCTGGCCCTTCTTGGCGAGCTCCATGGCCTCCTTGGGCGGGGCGCGATAGGGAAGCTCGGCCATGGCGGCGGCCGTGGCGAGGATCTTGCCGCTGCCGTCGATCAGATAGGCCGCCGGTAGCGCACGAATGGCGGCCTGCGCATTCAAGAAATTGCCGAAACCCTGCGGCTGGGCCCGCACCAGTTCCACCGCCTCGTCGATGTCCTTCGCCATGCCGAGCGTGTCGGCGCGGATGACTTGGCCATGCTCCTGCAAATAGGCCGTGGCGACGTCGATGGAGTTTTGGATGATCGATTTGGTGCGGACGGAGAACCAGTGGTCGAGACCGCGGTCGAGGGACACGCTGGCAAAGACCGCGAGCAGTATCGCCGGCACGACGGCGATGACGCTGAACAGGCTGACGATGCGCACGTGAAGCTGAGCGCCCGCTTCGTGGCGGCGCCTCGCGAGCCATAGCCGGGTCACCTGCCAGGCGATGAGCCCGACCATGGCGAGAACGAGAACCAGATTGATGAGGAGCACGCCCACCACCACGGTCTGGTTGGGCACGATCGGGGTCAGTCCGGTGAGGATGAGGTAGGTCGCGAGGCCGGAGCACAGCGACAAGACCATGACGATCAGGCCGAGTGTGACGGGCAGCCTGCGGCGGGTTTGCGAGGCCCCAGGCTTGCCGGCCCGGCCAGCCCCGAGCGTGACGGCGGGCGGACGCAATGCGCCTGTACGTTCTTCCGGTTTTTGCGAGGTTTGGAAGACGCTGCGCAACCGCTTTCCCCTGGCTTCCCCCCTGGGATCCCCGGGTCCGCCGGGTCGTCCCCTGAAGCGTCTGCCTCAGCTATGGTGCAATAAAATCACAATGTGGCGCTTTGGCGACATGTGTGGCCGAAGGCTAGGGCCTTCAAGGCCTGGAGGTCCCGCCGACTGCTGCCGGGGCATATAGGGAAGCGTTTGGGAATTAACCAGATCAGCCGCTCGGCGTGCGGATCACCTTGATGCCGAGGTCGCGGATCTTCTTGCGCAAGGTATTGCGGTTGAGCCCGAGGAGATCTGCGGCGCGGATCTGGTTGCCGCGGGTGGCGGCGAGCGCCGCCGTGAGGAGGGGAAACTCCACCTTGCGCAAGATGCGCGTATAGAGTCCGGCGGGCGGCAGGTCCTGGCCGAAGCCCATGAAATAGTCGGCGAGGAATCGCTCCACGGAATCGGAGAGGTCGCGGGCCGACTCGGCCGTGTCGGCGAACGGCGCACGGGCCGCGGTGGCAAGCTCGCTTTCCACCATCTCCATGGTGACGATGTCTTGCGCGTAGATCGCCGACAGGCGCCGTACCAAGTTCTCCAGCTCGCGCACATTGCCCGGCCAGTGATAGCGCTTGAGCCGCTCGATGGCCGTGGGCTCGAAGCCCTTCGGCGGCAGCCCCTCCTTCTCGGCGATAGAGAGGAAGTGCCGCACGAGATCGGGAATGTCCTCGAGCCGCTCGCGCAAGGGCGGCAGCCTCAACGGCACGACGTTCAGCCGGGAGTAGAGGTCCTCGCGGAAGAGGCCCTGGTCGATCTGTTGCTGCAGGTC
>CAYUTT010000008.1:0-18150 GCA_964447575.1 uncultured Methyloceanibacter sp. | reverse complement strand
GACGCCAAGCGTGCAGGTGGCACCAAATCCAGTCTAAGGCGTTAGGCCTGAAAGGGGTGCTGCCGGGAAGGAGGCCCAAATGGCCCAACGCTCCCGTCGTAAGCGGGCCCTGATCGTCGAAGATGAGATCTTATTTGCTATCAGCCTGCAAGCGGACATGAATGCGCTCGGCTTCGACATTTGTGATCTAGCGGCCGATGGATACCAAGCTACTAAGCTCGCAATGAGCCATCGGCCGGATGTTGTCCTGATGGACGTTTCTCTCGAAGGAGGTCGTGAAGGGATCGAAGTCGCTAGGTGGATTCGTAAGGTATGCGACGCACCCATCGTCTTCGTAACCGGATACACTGACCGGGATACCATCAAGCACATCCACAAACTGGTACCCGACGCGCCGGTCCTGGCCAAAATGAGCTATCATAACCGTCTTGCCGATGCCGTGGCCGCGGTTACCCAGCGGCAACATTGACGACAGAGACGCTCCTCCCCTCTTTTTGGTGGGAGATTCTGGCGTACGTTGCACCCGACCATCGGTGTCCGCGTGTGGCAGGGAACGGGACCGTAAGCACCGCGGCGGTTGCATCTTGCCGATCGTCTTAGTCGTGCAAGTTTGTCTTCGGCTGGAGTCCTGCTACGAGCCTAAGTTCGCTCATCATTACGTCTAGAATCGACTCTTCGACCTTACCGCGATTATCCGACTCGATTTGATCGAGCATGGCAGCGATCTCAGTATCCGTCTGTCCTCGGTCGCGCATATCGTTGAGAGTCTTGTTGAACTCGCAAAGCATTGGTCGCATGAGTTGCAAAACGAATTGCCTGCAGGTCTCATCCATCAACCGAACACTCAAACAGGCCGCGGACTCGTCAGCACACTATCCATATCGGGTGAGATCCGAGGTTATGGCCTGATTTTCCCAACGTTAGGGTGCCCACCTCGTCATCAACCCACTGACGTGAGTGTCAGTGGACACTCCGTTGATAGGCAGCTTTGCCACCCGAAGCCTCGAACACGGCGGAGCCATTTTCGTCGTGCACTGCAACGGACCAATGCGCTTTGCCGCATGCGGCGCGGTCAGTTAGTGCCGCACGAAGCCTTTTCGCAAATTCCTTGGCCGCAGAAGCGTCCGGAAAAACTGCCCCGGTGATATGCGGTGGCGCGGCAGCCTCGCAGAGGTAAAAGTAGTATCTCGGCATGGCGTGCTCCTCGTCAAAGGAACAAACGCGAGCGGGGGCGCCCAAGTTCCTGCTGGGTCTTGGTGCCGATCCATCGAGAAATGAGCAATTGGTCTGTCTCGCCGCCGAATGCTAGTGCTAGGACCGGGGACGCCCTTCTCCACACTTGCTGGGAACCAAGTCTGGGCAGGTGCGCTTAAGCTACATGGGAGCACTGCCGGAGAAGGGAGTGGCCTTGGTCCACCGTTCACCCCCGGAGCACCGCATGGCCCTGATCGTTGAAGATGAAATCTCCTTCGCCATCGGTCTAAAAGAAGCCTTGCGCGCGCTCGGCTTCGATATTTGCGACTTGGCAACGGATGGAGAACAGGCCCTCTGGCTTGCTCAGAGCGATCAGCCTGATGTTGTCGTGATGGACGTTTGCCTCGAGGGATGTCGCGAAGGCGTCGAGGTCGCTCGGATGCTCCGAAAGGTGTGCGATGCACCTATTGTCTTCGTCACGGGCGACACTGACGACGCTACCATAGATCATATCCACGACCGCGTACCGGGAGCATCAGTCGTAGCGAAGGCATTCTATCGTGATTCCCTAGCAGAGGCGGTGGCGGCGGTTGTTCCCCCTCACCAGTAGGTCTTTCCGATGATCACGCTAGAGGACTGCGTGGCGTTTTGCGGGCTGACCAAGGAGGAAGTGCTTGCAATCGCGGAGCATGAGCAAATGCCTGCTTGTTCCGCTGCCGCACTTGCTGGGTATCTTACGCACAAAGAGCATGGCGCCGAAAGGATCCGCGACATGATTATCGATGACATCCGCGCCGGCCAAGCACGGAACGATAGAGAGCATGTTCTGACTTTGCTCCATGCGCTCCATCATTTCTTGAGGACGAACCCCGGGGCTCGGCCCGAGCGGCATCCTTGGAGCGACCGCTTCTGAAGTTTGCTCACGTGCGGGGCACGGAGAGAGGAACGGATGGTTGCAAAGCGCACGTGTCCGTCCGCCACACACGGTCATAAACCGAACAAGTGCCGAGAATCGCGACTAATAGAGGATCGCTATCTGGGTGGGGAATGACGGGAGATCGACCTCATTCGGGTCAAGCGCGGGTAGGGGCGGCTTCTCATGAGGGTAAATCGATGGCGGGAGAGCATGCCACGTGTCAGGCGAAGCGTACGATATGTCTATGACGTCCGGCATGTCCGTAACAGCGGCAGGGAGTTCGTCGCGCCGTTCGCCTGCGCCCGACGATACTGGCTGGACAAAGACTAGGCCCAGTAGCATAGCTGAGAATAGGAGTCGCATGGCCGCCTCACTCTCGGCAGCCCACCCGCCTTAACCCTTAACACAATACGGCCCTCTTTCGTTCCAACAGGTCCGCTCATGGCATCTTGGGTCAGCGTTTCTAACCAAAGCAGAAGGCAGCCAAGTGAATGCCGCTTAGCAGGCGTTGACTTCGCGTTTCCGGATGGATGGTCGTCGCCCTCGGCCGTATCCTAGGCCACGCGCGCCTGCCGGGAACGGGAGGCTTGGTTGAGGACTTCAGCACGGTAGGTCCAACTTCTCAAAAGACGATCGCAGAACCATTCGACGCTTGATCGATTCTGCCGCACGCCGCGTCGGCTATGACGTCTCTAAGACAGGCGTCTGACAGACTGCACCACAACCCGCTTGCTCCCGGCTTTGGCTCCGTTGGACTTGAAGTAGCGCTAGGCCGCGCTCGAATTCCGAACCCTTTC
Organism: uncultured Methyloceanibacter sp.; assembly: GCA_964447575.1. Taxonomy (GTDB): domain Bacteria; phylum Pseudomonadota; class Alphaproteobacteria; order Rhizobiales; family Methyloligellaceae; genus Methyloceanibacter. The sequence continues at coordinate 15,243 of CAYUTT010000008.1, read as the reverse complement.
TGAGTTCCACACCGTTTGCCTCCGCCTGATGCACGAAGTCCTCTAACCGATTTTCCACGAGAGCCGCGCGCAGCGACAAGGGTGCGTCGTCCATGGTGGCCTCCTCTTGACCCGCATCTTTGATCGACCCTATTCGCGCCTTGAATCGATTTTTTGGCAGGACGATGGAATTTTTATGCCGCGCCACGCGCCACCGCCCGGGAACTGCGACATCACTGCCGTCCCGGGATGCTTCTCCTGAAGGCGTGCGGAGCTTCTGGCAGTTGGCCGGCATGGTTCATCTCCGCGGAACCTTGGTCGAACTCATTCCCTCTAGGTCTCGCTGCGTCGGAGATGCGCGGATCAGACCGCCCGCCGCATTGCAATCGTATGCGTGCAATTGGCGCATCGCGAGTTCCAGCACACAACGCCTAGAGGATGCCAAGGCTGCTGGCCACGATCTGGCGGCAATGGCAGAGACCGGGCTCGACGTCGGAGGGTGCTCAACGAGTTCGACAGAGTTCAAGTTCAGGCGGCGCCATCTTCACGGGGGCAAACCGCCGCGCCCACGATGATCCCTACTCTGTAGAGCATCGAAGCCTCCTACATAACTCTCGGCACCGGGGAGAACGCCGGCATCTTGACTGTCGTTCCAATCCCACGCTGAAGCTTTCCAGAGTTGGAGAACGATGATCCTTCGGTCCTCGATCGGGTTGAGGAACCAGTCGATGTCTGGGCTCCCCTATAACCCTTGGACTCGAGGGGAACTCCTACGCGAGTAAAGCGTTTGTTACCTCGACCCGAAATTCGAGAGATCGAAGAGTAGGGTTGGGAGCCCCCGGGCTTAAAAACCCGGAGGCTTCCTTTATGGGCGCCTCCACGTGCGCATGCGGCAGGCGCGCCCTAGCCCGGCACAATCGACGATCCGCTGCGCGCGCTGCATCAGCATGCGCCGGGTGCATTTGCGCCGTTGCGTTGGGCAATTCGCCGAGCGCTTGCTCGACAAGCCTCCGACCTTGCGGCCATTACTTTTCCTCCGGCCGAGTTTCGGGGCGCGCGACCGCCGGCGAAAGATCTCGGCCGAGACAAGTGGGATACCGCAGGGAACGCAACGCGAACCCGGTTGCCGGGCGTGTGCCACGCGTGTGCCACGGAAGAAACGTTTTTTTGTACGTACTACGCCCAAAAAATGAGGCGGCGGACTGGTGTGTTACTCCAAACCCTGGGCAGTTGCCGCCATCTCCGATTACCCACATTTGTTGCACCGCGAGATAGGTGACTCGCCATTGGGGCGGCAAAGGCGCAACCTTGGCCCATCACCGGCACATGACGAGAGCAGGCCCTGGTGACCGGGCATTTAGCTCAGGAAAAACAACTGGCTGGAGGCAAGCCTTAGGCTGACCGCTTTCACCGTCGCGTGTTGCAGAGGGCGGGTTTCCGGCCTCGTCGGGCGGGGAAAGCCGCGTTCTGTGTCCCGGACTAGGCGGCTTCGGCCTCGACGTCGCGCAGCACGTCAACGAAGTCGGCAAGCTCGCTGGCCTGCTGGGAAAGTAGCTCTTCCTCGGCCCGCTTTAGCAGCCTTGCCGCTTCCTCGAGGCGGGCGACTGCCGCGTCCAACAATTTGTCATGTTCTGATCTCGTCATGCTGTCGTTCCTATGTGGCGCGCCGGGGTTGGGGGTGCATGCCAGCGGATCAACGGACAAAGCGCATGCGGGGTTCCGCTTCCGGGGCAGAGGACGAGCCCGCATGAGTTAGGGGCCCACGCCGGCTCAAGGGATTGGCCTCCTTATGAGGGACTCGCCCGGTCCAGGAGCTCAACCTCAGCGCGGAAGTTTTGCGCCGTAACGTTAGGCGGCAAGCTTGTCTAGACCGTTTGGTTAGCCCTCTAGCGCGAGCCAGACCAGCACGATGACGCTCAGCCCGATCACCGTTCCAAGGGTCCAAGCAGTGGTGGCTGTGAAGGTAGGCGGCTCGTAGTGAGGGACTCGGTCCCCAACGTGATCGCCGCGAAGGCCGTACTTCGACCGTTGCGCCATATGAGTCTCCCCGCATCAGAGGCACATTCTAGCCTTGGGATGTGGCAAGGACCAGTATTAGCTGTTAGCTCTCACACTATTCACCGGATCGTTCCCGCCGGGCTGTCGCGCAACTGCCTACGCCCACCACAAATTTCCGACTAATGGATGGCCTCCCTGGTGCTTGCGGCCTGAAGGTTTGCATTCTCGGCGAGCAGGTCAACATTCATCTTTAGGGACTGCATCATCAAGTCCCAAGCTTCGCGCGGGATCATGACTGCTTCCCCGCGACCAGCTTGTTGACGTGTTCGCCCCAAGCCTCCAATGCGGCCCGCTTCTCCGCGTCGAATGAGTGACGCTGATAGATGCCGACAACGCCAGCGCGCGAGCCAGAAACGTGGCCTAGGCAAGCCTCGATAACCTGTAGGCTGACACCGAGACGCTGTAGGCCGGTGGCGACGGTGCGGCGGAGGTCGTGAAGGATCCATCCGGAAACTGGTGTGCGGTCTGTCACCAGTTTCTCGTCAAGCTCACCCTTTGCCTTCGACCAGCCGCTTATTGGCGTCTTGCCGTTGGTCGTGAAGACGTAATCCGCCGACGCTTGGCGGTTTTCATTCGCGTCAGAATGCGCCGATTGAACGCGCGGCAACCCCTCGATGATTGCCAGCGCCGCTTTACTGAGCGGGATTGTGTGCGGCTGTCCGGCCTTGGTGCGGTCGCCCGACAGTGCAATAACTGCTTGCGCCCTTATTGCGTTTTTGCTCCACCGGGGTGATGTGAACCTCAGGCCACCGCAGCGCGCCAATCTCTTGCCGTCGCGCTCCCGTCAGCATCAAGAGTTGAATGGCAGGGCCGAAGGGCCAGCCGATCTTGTCGCAAGCCTTCCAGGTGGCTTTCAGCTCCGCGTCCGATAGCACCCGCTCGCGCTTCGTCTCCGCTCCCGGCTTCGGCAAGTCCGCCATAGGGTTTGCGGCGATGATCCCGCGTCCGACGCACCACCTAAAGAAGCGGTGCAAGTGTGCGTGGAGCCGCCGCGCCATGACTGGCGAGCCACGGTCCACCACGGCGTCGATCACGTCCAGCACGTCCCGCCGCGTTAGGTCGGGAACGTGCCGCCCCTTCCATGCCGGAGTCGCGTCCCTATCGATCGATCGCTTGACCGAGTCGTGGCTTCTGTTGCCGCCCTGGTCGCGCTTGAGCCATTCGACCAGCACCGCCTCAAACTCGGTGGCACCCGTTTTCCGCTTCTTGTCTTGCGCCGGATCGCGGCCCTTGTCGCGGGCATCCTTGGCAGCTCGCCAAGCCTCGCGTGCATCCGCCAATGAGGTAGCAGGGTAGGTGCCCAAGCTCATGCGCTTGAGCTTACCGTCATAGCGATAGTGATAGGTCCACGCCTTGCGGCCACCATAGGAGAGGCGTAGCGCAAGGCCGGGGAAGCCCTGGTCGAATACGTCAAGCTGCCCCTCCGATGGGGGCTTGAGCCGCTTCACCGCAGCGTCGGTCAAAGACCTCTTGACCAAGTTACCCTGCTCCAAAGAGAACCGTAGGTAACACAGCCGACATGTTTTGACGTGTTACCTATTATTCGATAGTGTAGGCCTCTATGGAGGGGAAAGGCAAGGCATGCAAGGGGTTTTGCACCGAGACGTTGGTAACTGTTAGGAAGTGAAAATCCCCCGATTGTGTCTCTTAATCAGCGGGTCCAAGGTTCGAGTCCTTGTGCGCCCACCAATCCAATCAAGGTTTAGGTGGTTTGGCCCGACAAAGCCTGGGGCGGCTTTTTGCTGCCCAGTCACCGGATCTGCTTCCAAGCGCGCCAGCCGGGCGCTAGGGTGATGACCCAAGCGCCTGAGGTGCTCCTTGAGGTCGGCAGCGATCAGATCACCGCGAGGATACGGGGGACGGCTTTCTGCGCGGTGTTTTACCGCGGAGAAGCCGGATTGGGCCTTTCGCAGTCGAAGGTGATAACGAAGGACAGTTCAGCGTGCATCTCGACCAAGGAATTTGAAAAACTTGCTTGGGAGGCCGCTCTGAAAAAAGCACGCGAACTAGGGTGGATTGCGGAGGCCGAGTGATGGCACCGGCCAGCTTGCCGAGCCTTCGAGGGGCTGCGTTCGCGGAGGGCGCGAGGCTGACCGGCACCACCAAGTATTCAACCTGCGCTACACCCTACGTGTTCCCTCGATATTTCCGGCATTAGGTAGCAAAGGCCAACGAAGCCGCCCGCGAGCGGGATTGGCGTCCATGCACAAGAGCGGCATGGCCCAAGCAGAATGGCACGCCCGTCCATTTCATTTGCTTTGAGGAACAGCCAAGGGCTCTGCCCGCCGCCGGATGGGTTCGTCGATACGCACACGCGAAGGAATCCTGACGGGCACAGCAACGGTTGAACCGGCGTCTCGGCAGGATCGTGGCTGAAAGGCGGCGGCGCCCGAGACAATCTGCCCAAGCTTCGCCGAGAAATGCGAATATCTAAAACCCCGGCGAAGGAGTATGCTCTCCCGTCGCTTCGCCTGCTTCAGCGCGCCACAGGCCGCGCAGACTGTGTCCGCCATTGGAGACCAAATGCAGCATCCCGGGTTCTTCCTGCGCGGGGATCCCATGCCCCTGCGAGCGATTGCTGACGCGGTGGGTGCCGAGCTTCTGCTGGCAAGCGATGGAGCAACGGAGATCGACGACCTTCGTTCTTTGAGCGAGGCCGCGAGCACGCATCTGACCTTTTGCACCGGCCCCAAATACGCTGTGGAGCTGGCCGCTACGAACGCGGCCGCGTGTTTCATCAAGCGGCGCGACGCGAGCCTCGTGCCTGCGCGCGCCGTCGCCATGATGACCGAGGCGCCTCATCGCGCCTTTGGCATAGCAATCGGACTCCTCTACCCCTCGGCGCTTCAGCCCCGGGCAGCGGCTGCGGAGGCATTGGCCGACGGCAAGCTCGTTCACCCGACGGCGGAGATTGCCGAAGGCGTCACCATCGAGCCGGGCGCAATCGTTGGCAGAGAAGCGAGGATCGGCGCCGGAACCACTCTCGCCGCGGGAGCCGTTGTCGGCTATCGCGTGTATGTCGGGAGCGGTTGCTATATCGGTCCGGGGGTGTCCGTGACCCACGCCCTGATCGGCGACCGGGTGACGCTGCATGCCGGCGCGCGCATCGGACAGGACGGCTTCGGCTATGCCATGAGCGCGGAGGGGCACTTCAAGATTCCGCAGATCGGCCGCGTGATCATCGGCGACGATGTCGAGATCGGCGCCAATTCGACGGTCGATCGCGGGTTTCTCACCGATACCGCGATCGGCGCGGGCACAAAGATCGATAACCTCGTCCAGATCGGCCACAATGTCGTCATCGGCCGCCATTGCGTCATCGTCTCGCAATCGGGCATTGCGGGCTCGGCGCGGCTCGGCGACTTCGTCATCATGGGCGCCCAGTCTGGCGTGGTCGAACACATTACGGTCGGCGATGGGGCATTGATCGCCGGCATGGCCCACGTCAAGAACGATGTGGCGCCCGGCGCGCGCATGGGCGGCACGCCGGCCCGGCCCTTCAACGAATGGGCACGCGAAGTCGCCGCGGTAAAGCGCCTTGGCAAAAACGGACGGCAGCCTCGCCACGAACCGTCTTAGCCGCGTGGCCTGGGATTTGCTCTTCCGGCCGGGCCGGAACCAGAAGCGAATCTAGCTGTTTCCCAGACAAGACGTTGGCGGCACGGTCGTCCACTTCGGCTCTATGGCAGGGTCATGCGCGCATTGGTTCCAATATTGCGGGCTCTTTCGGTTGCCTTGGTCGCGGGTGCACATGCGCAAGCGAACGCCGGCCCTTTGGTGGAGACGTTGCCTCCCGGGTCGCTCTCTCTAAGCGAGTTCTTCTACGCCGGTCAGGCGGTGTATGACCTCGAGGGCAATGAGATCGCCGACGTCAACGACGTGATTCTTGGTCGGAACGGAGAGGTGGTCGCCGTGATCCTGGGCGTCGGCGGCGTGCTCGGCGTGGGAGAGAAGAACGTTGCGGTTTCTTTTGGCGCGCTCGAGACCGCGCAGAAGGATCGCAAGAACATCTTGATTCTGGACTCTCCGAAAAGTGAGTTGGAGCGCGCTCCAGGCTTCGAGTACGATCGCGCCAAGGGACAATGGCTGCCGGCCGCCGCGAGGCAACTCGAAAGTCAGTCCGAGGAACGTTGAGCCGAAAGGTGGATCAAATGTCGAAAGCTGCAAGTCTGCCGGTTACGGCGATAGCTGCGCTGATGCTTGGCCTCGGCGCGGGAGCCGGGCTGAGCGAGGAGCTTGCCACGGCTGAAGCCGTCGAGGGTGAGTTCGGTGGCGAGTGCGTGATGGGCTTGGCGCTCGGCAAAGACATTCAAACCGACTGTTCGGTCAACACCGTCTATAAGGGCAAGACCTATTGCTTCGGTAACGAGACGGCGCGGGACCTCTTCCTCAAGAAGCCCGATGAGTTTCTCCTGCAGGCGCACGTCTACCATTCGAGCAGGCAGGATGCCGGGCAGTAGCGGTGCTTGGTGAGCCTTTCGCGGCTTACGATCCCTTGGCTCGCGACGGATCCGCGAACACCGTACCGTCGGTATCGACGATCACGACGTCGAGGTCGTTCTCCTCGCCTTTGCCGAAGGTGAAGCGGAAGTTCGGGTTGGTCGAGATCGAGAACGTCCCGTCCAGCTTGAACACGAGCTCGCCGTCGCGGGTTACGGTCATCTCCTTGACGTAGCGCGCCGGAATAAATTCCGCCGTATTGATGTCGAGCTGCATGCCGTTGTGCTGCGGATGCTTGAGCATCACCTGCGCCGCCCAGATCGGGTTCGTGCTGAGGGCAGGGGGGAAGGTGCGGACGATGATCTTGCCGATGTCCGCGGTGTCCGCGTCAGGGTCTTTCGCCTGCATCGCCGCGCAGCCTCCGGCCGCGGCCAGGAACTTGGTCGCCATGTGCAGGCTGCCGTCGGCGGTCTCGAGCACCGCGCGCACATGGGAGAAATCATCCACGCGCACCCGCGTCGAGAAGCTGCGCTCGCCGCCCGTGCCGGCCGCGGGCCCGAAAGTCAGCGTCGCTATCTTCGGGTCGGGGTTGTTGTCGATGAACAGCGTCAGCGATTTGATCTCCCCTTTGACGTGGGGCGGCACCCGAACCGTCAGCGGCACGATGGCGGCATCCTCGACCTTGTCCGGCGCCTCGAGCACCACCATGCCGTCCTCGTGGATGGGGCGGTCGCCGAAGGCCTGTTCCTTCAGAAGCGGCCACATGGCCTCCGCGGCCGAAGCGCCGGGCGCCGCCAAGGCGAGCAGAGAAAGGGCAATCGCGGCGGTGCCGCAGCCTCGGGCCAGGCCTCTTAGGGTGTAGGGCATGCTGCAGTGCTCCTCATCGCAAGGGAGGGCAGTATATCACTCCCACTCCAGTTCCGCGAAGGCCGCGGTGACGTTCCTGACATGGTATTGATCGAACAGCTTCCACGCGTCCTTTTCGGAGAATCCCGCCGTTTTCGTCGCCTCCGGGAGCGTCTTGCCCTCCGCGATCAGCGCGCGCACGTCGGCCGCGATCGTGGCCAGGTAGCGCTGCTCGGGCGCGAGCGCCTCGGGCAGTTCCATGATTTTGGGGCCATGACCGGGGACGACCCGCGCTGCCTTGCGCCGGCCCATCTCATCGAGCAGCGCGAGCCAGCCCTTGATGGAGCCGTCGATAGTCGGCACGTGCACCGAGAACAGGAGGTCGCCCAGGAACAGCGTGTCGGTTTTGGTATCGGTGACGATCAGGTCGTTGTCCGTATGGGCCGTGGCTTGCGGCTCCAGCAGGAGCGTGCGGTCGCCGAGGTCGAGCGTGGTAGGCGCATCGATCGCGAGCGTGGGCAGCACGATCTCGCTGCCCTGAAACGCTGCCTCGCCCAGCATCTGCTTGTTGGCGGCGAGATAGCCATCGGCGCGGGTGCCAAGCGCCCGGGCGAGCTTGTAATGCCCGACGAAGGTGGGATTGTCGGCCTTGAAGGCGGCGTTCCCCAGCACATGGTCCGGGTGCATGTGGGTATTGATCACGTATTTGATCGGCTTGTCCGTCACCGCGCGGATGGCCTCGCGTAGCTCCTCGCCCATGACCGCGCTGCCTGACGTGTCGATCACGGCGACCGCTTCGCTGCCGACCACGAAGCCCGCATTGGCGATGTCGCCGCGATTCTCCGCCGACTGCACCTCGTAGCGTCCCTGATGCACGAACACGCCGGGCGCTACCTCGGCGACCTCGGCGGGTGCGGCATGGGCCGGCAGATAGCGGAGCAGGGGGGAGGCCGCGAGCGCAAGCGCAGCCTTCAGGAAGATTTTCCGCGATATCGGGGCCGGTTTGCACATAAGGCTGCCATCTAGCACGGGGCGAAAAAAGTCTGAAACCCCTTTCGTCTTCGAGCGTTACCCCGCCATGGTCCGGCCGGAACGAGGCCGGGGGCAACCGTAAACTTAGGAGGGACTGACCAATGCGCATTGTTCTGGCAGCCGCCGTGATCGCTTCGTCCGCCATGCTTGGGGGGTGTTTCCACCACCACCAATCCTATGCGGTCGAGACCTTGCCGCCGCCGGCGCCGCCGCTCAAGTAAAACGCAGAGTAGAATCGCCAGGAAATGATAAGGGCCGGCCTCGAGCCGGCCCTTTTTGTTTGGGCCTCGTTCGTATAGCTTACGCCCGCGCGAACAGGGAGGGTGTCGGCATGCGGTTTATTCTTCTTCTTATCGTCGTCGTCGCAATTTTTGCCGTGGTGCAAAGCAAGCGGCACAATTGCGAATTCGGCAAGGACGGCTGGCTCGACTGCGTCATCGACAAGACTGCGGACGAGTTCTCCACCTAAAGTTGCTGCTGCCGGCGGCGCCGCAGACAGAACCCGCGGCCTTGCGGGAACCTGCAAAACGTGCTCCGGGCTCGGCGGAAAGTCGGTGTATCGTCCTCGGCAAAATCCTGACGTTCAAGGGCAACTCAACGTGAACTGAGACGGCGCGAGATCATGGCCGCATCGAAAGACCAAGCCGCAAAGGCAATCGCTTCGCTGACCGAGCTGCTGCGGCCGGGGGTGGACCCGGCGGACGTGGAGGCGGTCGTCCAAGACGCCATCGACGCTGCCGCGCGCGCACGCGCCGCCACGCTTAAGGAGCGCGCCGCGCGGCTTCTGTCCGCTTCACCCGCGGTGATCTACAGCTTCAAGGCGCGGGACGACTTCGCGCCGACCTTCATCAGCGACAATATCGAGACGCTGTTCGGCTACGCGCCTGAGGACTATCTCAACGATCCGGGCTTCTGGCATGCGCGCGTTCACCCGGACGATCTCGAACGGGTCGATGCCGAGGTCGCCAATCTTTTCGGTGATGGCCGGCAGACGCTGGAATATCGCTTTCGCCGCAAGGACGGCTCCTATTGCTGGGTGAACGACGAGCAGCACCTCGTTCGCGACGCGGACGGGGCGCCGCTCGAGGTTGTCGGCTCCTGGAGCGATATCAGCGCACGAAAAGAGGCCGAGGAGAGGGAGGACGCGGCGCGCGCCCGGCTTGGCGTCCTGCTGGAAACGGCGCCGTCGGTGATCTACAGCTTCAAGGCGCACGACGACTATGCGCCCATCTTCGTCAGCGAGAACATCAAGCGGCTGCTCGGCTATTGCCCCGAGAAATATCTGGAGCATGCCGACTTCTGGCGTCCCATGTCCACCCCGACGATCTCGCCGCGGTTGAGGCCAAGCAGAGCGAGCTGTTCGAGAAGGGGCGCCACGTCACCGAGTACCGCTTCCGCAAGCGCAACGGCACCTATATCTGGGTCAGCGACGATCAGTATCTCCTGCGCGACGAGAAGGGGAGCCCGGCAGAGATCGTCGGCTCCTGGAGCAACATCACGGCGCGCAAGACCGCCGAGCAGGCCGAGAGCGCGGCGCGGGCTCGCTTCGACCTGATGCTCCACAGCGCTCCAGCCGTAGTCTATAGCTTCGCCGCCTCGGGTGATTTCACGCCAACCTTCGTCAGCGAGAACATCAAACGCGTGCTCGGCTACGAGCCCGGCGACTACCTCAGCCAACCGGAGTTCTGGCGCTCTCACGTGCACCCGGAAGATCTCGACGCGGTCGAAACGGATCAGGCGCAGCTCTTCGAGACGGGCCATCGTGTCGCCGAGTATCGCTTCCGCAAGGCCGACGGAGTCTATTGCTGGGTCAGCGACGAGCAGACCCTGGTCAGGGACCAAAGCGGCAATCCGCTCGAGGTGATCGGCACCTGGAGCGAGGTCACCGCGCGCAAGACGGCGGAGCAGGCGGCGCTCCAGCAGAGCGAGCAGCGCCTGACCGACGCTATCGAGACCATCTCCGAAGGCTTCTCGCTCTACGACGCCGACGACCGGCTCGTGCTTGGCAATCAGAAATATGCCGAGCTGTTCGACTGCGGAGACGGGCCGCCCGCGCCGGGTTCCACCTACGAGGAGATCGTCCGCAAGGCGGTGGCCCACGGCCTCATCGCCGACGCGAAAGGCCGGGAAGAAGGCTGGATCCGCCAGCGGCTCGCCGAGCACCGCAATCCGGGCGAACCCATCCTTCAGCGCCGCGGCGACGGACGCTGGCTCCAGATCAGCGAACGCCGCACCGAGACCGGCGGCACGGTCGCCGTCTATAGCGATCTGACGGAGGTCAAGGAGAGCGAGCAGCGCGCCGCCGCCGCCAACCAGCTCATCCTGCAAAGCTTGCGCTATGCGAGCCGCATCCAGTCCGCGGTCCTGCCCGCGCGGCGGGAACTGGAGACGCTGGCGGCCGACCATTTTCTCATCTGGGAGCCGCGCGACATCGTCGGCGGCGATTTCTTCTGGTTCCAGCCGATTCCCGACGGCTATGCGGTGATGGTCGGCGACTGCACGGGTCATGGCGTGCCCGGCGCCTTCATGACGCTGATCGCTTGGGGCCTGCTCGATCGCATGCTTCGCAACGCGCCGGGGAACAAGCCGAGCGAGGTCCTCGTGGGTTTGCACCAGGGTGTGCGGAGCCTGCTTCACCAGGACGAGACGCATGGCCAAACGGACGACGGGCTCGAAGCCGGCATCTGCTTCATCAATCCGAAAAAGCGCGAGATCACCTTCGCCGGCGCGCGCTTCTCCTTGTGGCGTGCGAACCAGGAGGGCGTGATCGAGATCAAGGGCGACCGTCGAGGCATAGGCTATCGCCGTTATCCGCTCGCGACTCGCTTCGGCGATTACACCTTCCCCTTCGACAGCCGGGACTCTTTCTACCTCACCACCGACGGGCTGATCGACCAGATCGGGGGCCCGCGCGGACGCTCCTTCGGTAAGCGGCGTTTTCAGGACCTCTTGCGGCGACTGCGCGACGTGCCCATGAACGAGCAGGAAGAGTCGCTGCGCAAAGCGTTCGAAAAATATCAGGGCGACCAGCTTCGCCGCGACGATCTCACGGTCTTGGGCTTCATCCCGCATTCCTAGGAGGAAACCGATGCTTGCCGGCCAACTCATGGATCTGCGGACCATGCTGCATAGCCAGGGCGTAATCTTCGCCTATAGCGGCTACGTGACGGAGCCTGTCTTGAGCGGTGTTGGAGAGGCTCTGAAGCAGAAGCTCACGATCGACGATGCCGACACCAAAACGCTTCGCAGCGTGTTTGCCGTTTTCGTGGAGCAGATGCAGAACATGATCCGCTATTCCGCCGAGATGATTCATCAAGAGCCGCCGCTTGAGACCGATGCCGGAGCGCTCAAAGAGATTCGCTACGGCATCCTTACGATCGGCCGGGAGGGCCGCGACTACGTGGTCTGCGCCGGCAACCTCGTGCGGCGCGGCGATGTCGAGCGCCTCCGGGAGCGTTTGAGCAGGATTCAGGGCATGAGCAAGGACGAGCTGAAAGCTCTCTACAAGGAGACTCTGAGAGCCGAGCCCGAGGAGGGCAGCAAGGGCGCCGGTCTCGGCTTCATGGAGATCGCCCGGCGGGCCTCGAAGCCGATCGAGTTCGACTTCACCAACGTCGACGGCGGCCATGCGTTTTTCGCTCTGAAAGCGACGATCTGAGGACCGGAATGATGCTAGACAAGCTGGATATCGAGCCGACCTCCCGTACGCCCGCGGTGGTCTTCGATTTCGCCAACAACCACCTCAAGATCGCCGGCGAGTCGTACCCGGAGGACGTGACCGAGTTCTATGGCCCCGTCTTCGCCGCGCTGGACGATTATCTCGGCAAGCTCGGCGAGGGGCGCTGCCGCGTCGATTTCGAGCTGATCTACCTCAACAGCTCGAGCGCGAAGGCGGTCATGATGCTGATGGACAAGCTCGATGCCGCCGCCAAGAACGGCGCAGGCGTCGACATCCATTGGTTCTACGACCAGGAAGACGACACCATGCAGGAGCTTGGCGAGGAGTTCGGCGAGGACCTCGAGAACGCCACGTTCCACCTCGAGAAGATGTCCGGCTGATGTCGTCCGACGACCTATTCGCGGCAGAGGAGCAGGTCATCGCGACCGCGCAAGAGATGCTCGCGAATGGCCGCGTGGCGGATCGCGTGGACCGCACAATCTACGAGGCGCTGCTCAAGGATTATCAGAAGCTGCTGCGGGCGACCCGCCGTCTGATGCGTCTCAGCGACCGCAACGAGGAGCAGCTCAACGCGCTAAGCCAAGAGCAGCGCCAGGCCAACGTGATCATTGCGCAAAAGAACAAGGAGCTCGAGGCGCTTTCCACCAAGCTGTCGAAATATCTCTCGCCGCAAATTTACCATTCGATCTTCACCGGTGCCCAGAACGTCGAGATTGCCTCAAGCCGCAAAAAGCTGACGATCTTCTTCTCCGACGTGGTGAACTTCACCGAGACCACGGACAAGCTCGAGTCCGAAGACCTCACCAACCTGCTGAACCGCTATCTCACCGAGATGACCAACATCGCGCTTCAGTACGGCGCCACCATCGACAAATATATCGGCGACGCCATCATGGTGTTCTTCGGCGATCCCGAGTCGAAGGGCGTGAAGGAGGACGCACGGGCCTGCGTCCGCATGGCCATCGCCATGCTGCGCCGCCTGCGCGAGCTGCACACCGAATGGCTGGAGCTCGGCGCCGAGCAGCCGTTTCACCTGCGCATCGGCATCAACACCGGCTATGTCACCGTGGGCAATTTCGGCAGCGACGATCACATGGACTACACGATCATCGGCTCGTCGGTGAACCTCACCGCGCGGCTCCAGTCCTACGCCCCGATCGACGGGATCCTGCTCGGGCACGAGACCTATGCGCTTGTAAGGGACGAGGTGGACGCCGAGGAGCAGGAGCCCATCAAGGTCAAAGGCTTCGCCGAGCCTATCCGGCGCTACAAGGTGCTCGGGCTCTACGACGATCTGGTGGAGGAGGGCTCCGTCATCCGCGAGGAGCAGGACGGCTTCAAGCTCCTGCTCGATCTCAAGAAGCGCGACCGCGCCGAAGCCGTCGCGGCGCTCCAGGCGATCGTGGATCGTTTGAAGGGCTGACGGTCGTCAGGTCCCGTGCCTCTCCGGCGCGTGGTCGTCATTGGCGGGGATGCGCCGAGCGCTCTCCCGCAGCGCCTCCTTGAGCGAGGCCGGCCGGTGGTATTTTCCTAGAAGGTCCAGGAAGGCCTCGTCGAGGAGCGATTGCACGCTCCGGCCGCTGTCGAGCGCGAGAAGCTCAAGCGCCTGCAAGACCTCGGGCGTGAATTCGATGAGCTTGCGGCGCGAATTTAGGCTGCGCGACGGGACGGACATGCTGAAGCGTTGCCTTTCGTTGAACGCAGGATAGCCGATTCGCGGTCTTCGCCGGTCTATTCCTTGGCGGGAACTTCTTCGCGCTTTCGGCGATTACCAAGCACGCTCACCGCCCGTGCGGCCAGCACAATAACCACCGGAGGAAACTGCCATGGGACTGTTCACCAAAGACATCAAATCCATGGAGGACCTGTTCTTGCACACCCTCCAAGACATTTATTACGCCGAGAACCAGATCGTGAAATCGCTGCCCAAGATGATCGACAAGGCGACGAACCGCCAGCTCAGCGCGGGGCTGCGTAGCCACTTGAAGGAGACCGAAGGCCAAGTGAAGCGCCTTGAACAGGTGTTCGAGAGGCTCGGCAAAGATCCGAAAGGCGCGGATTGCCCGGCCATCGACGGTCTCATTAAGGAAGCGGATGAGGTCGCCGGCGAGGTCGAGGACAAAAAGGTCCTGGACGCGGCTATCGTCGGCAGCGCCCAGGCCGTCGAGCACTATGAAATCTCGCGCTACGGGACGCTGATCGCGTGGGCGCGGGAGCTCGGCTACGACAATGTCGTAAGTCTTCTCAACGCCAACCTGAAGGAGGAAAAGGCCGCGGACAAGAAGCTCACGGCGCTCGCGGAGGGCAATGTCAACCGGCGGGCGAGCGGACGCCCGGCGCCCAGTCGAACGGCCAAACGCAAGACCGCAGCCTCCAAGAGGCCGCTCAAGCGCGCCGCCGCGCGAAGCGGGAGCGTCAAGCGAAAGACCGGCAGCGCAAGGCGGAAGTCGGCTTCCAAGCGGAAGAGCGGCTCGCGTTAGAACGCCGAGAGGCTGGAGCGGGGGCTCCAGCCTTCAAGGGCCCAGGATCACCCGCAAGGCGCCGGGGCGGATCTGGAAGCGCAGCGGCGTGCGCAAGACTTCGACCTCGCCGTCGAGCGCCACAGGCAGCCGGCTCGCCTTGGAGCCCACCTCGGCGGCCTCGAACTCGAACATATCGAGGTCCCGGACCTGGCTCAGGCGGCCGACGCACATCCGGCAGATCATCCAGAGAAATCCGAGCGGGTTGCGTGGCCTCACCACGTAGAACCAGAGCTTGCCCGCGTCGAGCCGTTCGCGGCGGCCGAGCGCGAAAAGCTCCGTGCCGTATCGATTGTTGCCGACGAACAGGCAGGGGGTGCGATAGGGCTTCTCCAAGCCTTGGGCCGAGATGCGCAGGCGCCGGCGGGGGAAGTGCCGCAGCATGCGCAAAGCCGCGGCCATCATCGCCAGCCATTTGTGAAGGCCGTGGCGCCGCCTGCGCTCGCGGTCGGTGACGAGATAGGGATAGATGCCGATCGAGGCGTTGTTGATGAAGATCGCGCCATTGACCTCGGCGAGATCGACCGCGCGCGCGCGGCCCTGGGCGATCACGCCCGCCGCCGCCTCGATGCTCAAGGGGAGCGCGAGATCCTTGGCGAAATGGTTCATCGTGCCGAGCGGCAGCACGCCGAGCGGCAGGCCGGTGTCCGAAAGCGCGGCCGCCACGGTGCGGACCGTTCCATCGCCGCC